>JBDNAO010000330.1:0-3144 GCA_039768375.1 Desulfobacterales bacterium
AAAAATTCAAAATCTTTGTACCAAATCAAAGTTACCCTGGTTGGAAACAAGCCGCCAATATGGAGGAAATTGATTGTCAAAGACAATATCAGATTCGATCTATTACATTCCGTCTCGCAGGTAGCAATGGGATGGCTTAATTACCATCTACATCAATATAGAGTTGGAAGCACGTATATCGGAATTCCAGACCAGGATTTTGATATTGATTTGAAATTATAAGTTTTTCTCATTAAAGGATGCGGATTGGTTTTGTTTATCCGTTTTCAAGAAATTGTGAAGTAAAATCATGAACGAGGAGGAACCATGACAATTGAAATAGCAAGAAAAGTTCTGGCCTGGTGCGCCGTAATGAATATCGGGCTTCTGGTATGGTGGTTTATATTTTTCGTTTTAGCCCATGATTGGATGTATCGCATCCACAGCAAATGGTTCAACATCTCTGTTGAAAACTTCGATGGCATCCACTATGCGGGTATGGCCTTTTTTAAGATGGGGACATTGCTTTTCATCCTGATCCCCTATTTTGCTCTTCATATCGTCGGGTAATTTTGCTTACATCGTCAATTGAGTCTATGCCGATTTTTGCTAAATTGTGTTGCAGCACAAATTTCAACGGGCTCAGTCGGTAGAATGAGATTTGGTATTCTTCACTCAATGTCACTATGACTGCGAAGCAAATACATATTGCACTCGCGCGCCTGGGCGATCCCGACATTGCCGCGCACTCCAGGCGTTTTTTCAAAACCGGGAAAGGTGAGTATGGCGAAGGAGACAGATTTCTGGGCATCCGGGTACCGGTTTTAAGACGGAAGGCCAAAGAATTCAAAAACTCGCCTCTACCGGAAATCCTGCGTGTTCTGACATCCACATTCCATGAAGAGCGTCTGTTGGCACTTTTTATGCTGGTGAATAAATTTTCAAAAGGGCTGCCGCACGAAAGGAAAGAAATTTACGAGCTGTATCTAAAAAACACCAAATATATCAATAACTGGGACCTGGTGGACAGTTCCGCCGGTTATATTGTTGGTGCTTACCTGGCGGATAAAGACAAACAACCGATCTACCGCATGGCCGGATCAATAAGCCTGTGGGAGCGTCGGATCGCCATCATGTCAACCTTCCCGATGATAAGAGCAAACGACTTCACGACCACACTAAACGTGTCACAAGTACTATTAAAAGATGAGGAAGACCTGATTCACAAGGCGGTCGGATGGATGCTCAGAGAGATCGGGAAACGCAACCTGTCGGTGGAAGAAGATTTTTTAAAGAAGCACTACAAAGGCATGCCGCGTACGATGCTGCACTATGCCATTGAAAAGTTTCCTAATAAAGAGAGAAAAAGGTATCTGATGGGTCTGGTGTAATCTAATCAAAGCAACCAAAATTGGGAGATAGAAAGTCCGATGAATATCGATGACCGACCCCGCTGCGGTTGGATGGGCAACGATGAGTTGATGTGTCGTTATCACGATGATGAGTGGGGTCTGCCCGTTCATGATGATCTTAAGTGGTTTGAATACATCGTGCTCGACGCATTTCAAGCTGGCCTTTCATGGAGAACGGTCCTTCACAAACGCGCCGCCTTTAGGAAGGTGTTTTACGGTTTTGATCCGATTCGAGTCGCCCGGATGTCGGAAAAAGCCATGGAAAAAGCCTGTCAAAATCCGGCTATCATTCGCAACCGGCTTAAGATCCGCGCAGCGGTCAACAATGCCAAGGCGTTTCTGGGCCTGCAAAAAAAGCGCGGTTCTTTCGACGCCTATATCTGGTCGTTCACCGATGGCAGGGTCATTCACAACAACTGGCATGAATTGGACGAAATCCCCGCCCACACCGAGCTTTCGGATACCGTCAGCAAGGCCATGAAGAGCGCGGGCTTTTCCTTTGTCGGCACCACCATCTGCTATTCATTCCTGCAGGCCGGCGGCATCGTCAACGATCATCTGGTGGACTGCTTCAGGCACGCAGAGTTAAGGGGCAGCTGAAATATCCCCATAGTAAAGAGAAAAACAATTCCCAGGGTGAAAATCAAAGTTCTTCCGGTGTGAAGGCCACCACATCGTCGATCTCTGTCGTATCGGCAAAGAGCATCACCAATCGGTCGATACCGAGCGCGTTTCCGGCCGCATCCGGCATGTCTTTCAGGGCTTCCAAAAAACTTTCCGGCATTGGATAGACTGTCAGACCGGCCTGTCGTCGCAATTCTCTTTCCGCGTCGAATCGAGCGCGCTGTTCGTTCCCGTCGTTGAGTTCCGTAAAAGCATTGCAGAGTTCCAAGCCACCAATGTAAAGTTCGAAGCGCTCGGCCAGCCGCGGATTTGAAGGCTTTAGGCGGGCCAAAGCACCGCAGGCGGCAGGATAATCGTAAAGGAACAACGGTTTTTCGATCCCGAGCCGCGGCTCGATTTTCAGTGCCAATACTTCTTCAAACCGATCTTCTTCCATTGCCTGTTCTACGGATTTGCCCGCCAGACGTTCGAATGCTTCCGCAACCGTTATTCGCGGCCAGGGAAGGGACAGATCGATGCGCCGACCTTGGTAGCACAGTCCGTCTCTAAGCCCAAGGCTGTCGGCTACTTCGGTTAGCAATGCTTCGCATTGGGTCATCATGTCGGAATAATCATGACCGGTCGTGTACCACTCCAGCAAGGTCAGCTCCGGTATGTGCTGGCGTCCTCTCTCTTTTCTGCGAAAGCATTTGCAAATCTGGAAGATGCGGGGATAGCCGGCGGCCAGAAGCCGCTTCATGCTCAATTCAGGTGAGGTCTGAAGGAACCAGCTGCCGGACGACTGGGCGTCGATATGGGCCTCCGGAGCCGGCGCGGGAATCCGAATGGGGGTCTCCACCTCGAGATAGTCGTTTTCAGCGAAAAACTGGCGGATGGTGCGGATAACGGTTGCTCTGAGTTCTAAATTTCTTCGAATGCCGTGTTGACGATTAGGTGCTTTTGGATATGGTGCTGACATTATTAGAAGCTATTCCTTGCCGGAGAATCGAAGGCCATTGTTTCAAACTGAGGAATATAGGGGACGCTCTCATTTTTTAAAGTTTTATCTCATCAAGGAAAATTTATCCTCAGAGGCGATGCGCTTACCGCGTTCCACAGACTGACTGATTGCGGTAACAGACAGGTCCAG
>JBDNAO010000331.1:0-7255 GCA_039768375.1 Desulfobacterales bacterium
GGAAATGCAGATCGTGATGATGATCAACGTTTCGGTCTTTCGGCACAAGGAAACCCTGGATGAGGCGCTGCAAACCATCCGCTCGCTGAAGGAACGTTTTCACGATATCGGTGTCCACGACAAGGGCAGCTGTTTTAACCGTGAGTTGCTGGATGTCTTGGAGCTGCAACACATGCTGGACCTGGCTGAGGTAATGACCCTCGGAGCCATGCATCGGGAAGAGAGCCGCGGTGCCCACTCCCGCGAAGACTTCCCCGAACGGGACGATCAGCGATTCCTGGCTCACACCATGGTTCGCTACAAAGAGCAGGCAGAACCGCAACTGTTCACGAAACCGGTCAATATCACCCGATTTGAACCCAAAGAGAGGAAGTATTAAGATGAAGGCCACCTTTGTCATCTTTCGCTTCGATCCCGCGGTCGATAAACAGCCCCGTTACCAGGAGTATGCGATTGACGTCGAATCGACCGACAAGATCCTCGACTGCCTGAACCGGATTCGCTGGGAGCTCGATCCCACGCTGGTTTACCGGGCTTCGTGTTCGCACGGCATCTGCGGCTCGGACGCCATGGTCATCAACGGTCACGTCGGCCTGGCCTGTCAGAAGTTGGTGCGGGATTACAAAACGGCCAACAACTTTGTCATCGAACCGCTGCCGTTGTTCAATGTGATCAAGGACCTGGTCGTGGACATGGATCCATTTTTCGAAAAACACCGTTACGTTCGGCCGTATCTGATCAACGACGAGGGAGCGCCGGAAAAGGAACGGATTCAGAGCGCGGAAGAACAAGTGGTGATCGAACCGGCTTTGCGCTGCATCCTCTGCGCTTCCTGCACCTCGTCTTGTCCAATCTCCAGGGCCAACCCCAACTACCTCGGACCGGCGGCACTTCTGCGAGCATTCCGGTATATTAATGATTCTCGAGACACCTCCACCGGCGGCCGCCTGGCACAGCTCGACAATGATGACGGCGCCTGGGGATGCAAGACCATGTGGTGGTGCACGGATGTGTGCCCCAAGGGAATTCCGGTAACCAAGTGCATCGGTCAGATCAAGCGTGCCATCAAACAACAGGCGAAAAATGAATAACTTGCCTGATGTTCGGGTACGGTTGCTTTTTTTTATTACGAAAATAAGGGGGGCGCCAGATGGGCCAAGAGTCTTCAGTATTTGTTATCGCCAATCAACGCAACCGGTCATACAATACGTCGAAAACCGACAGTGACCCATACCGCAAGAAAAGGAACGGCTCATGTATACATTGAAAACCCTTGCAAAGGAGGCGATACCGGGTGCATTGGAAAAAGCCGAGCGTTACCGCCTCTTGAACGAACCCTTAGAGGTCGAAAGCATTTGCCGAGATGTGCTGGCGGTCGAACCCGATAATCAACAGGCGTCGATCATCCTGCTGCTGGCGCTGACCGACACGTTCAAACAACATCTCAACACGGCCTTCAACCAGGCACAGGAAGTTCTGAAAAACCTGAGCGATCAATTTTGCAAAGCCTACTACGGCGGCATTATCTTTGAACGGCGAGCCAAGGTCCATCTCGAACGCGGTGGTCCGGGTTCCGGGCGACTGGCCTACGAATGGTTCGACAAGGCGATGAAACTTTACGAAACAGCCCTCAATTCCTGTTCGCCCGGCAATCAAGATGCCCTGCTGCGCTGGAACACCTGCGCCCGGATCATCATGCGGCATCCTGAAATAGCTCCTGCTGAAGCAGAGGCGGGTGAACAGATGCTCGAATAAAAGGGTACACGCCGGATTTTTGAACCGTTTGGTCTGACATTACAGGGCAGCGGCTGCGCGCGTTTTTCTCGTAGGCGGTTGCCGTTCGATTTCTGAAACATCCGGTTATGTTGTTTTCCCCCCGATTGTGGCCGCCGGTCTGGCTGGTCGTGATGTCAATTCTGTCAACCACAGTTCCATGTGCGGTCGGAATCGATCAGTTGGACGGCGGCGGCGCGGCAAATGAATAGACCGCCATCCAAAGGAGATTTATATATGGCATCCCACGTTACTGATTTCGTTTCGTTGCCTCTGCTGTCGGTCAGCGAAACGGCTAAATATCTTGGCGTCGGTCGCAAAATCGTTTATCAGTTGCTGGAATTCGGTGAAATTCGTGCGGTCAAAAGAAAAGGAGCCGTGCTCATCGAAAAGGCGAGCATCGATTCGTTCAGATCGAGCGGTAAACTGACGTGACCAAACCCGAGATTATCGGGCAGTTTTCAGATCAACCCCCGCGGCCGATTTGCTCTGCCGGCGCTGAGCAACCAAATTGACAACAAGCTCAATGGTACTTAGCATCTTCTTGGTCGGGTCAACCTATGGCTCGCTGCTCAGGCTCTGGACACAAAAGTCCTCCCGTGAACAACGGCTACAGATTCATTTCTGGCCGGCCCCTCATATGTCCTGTCCTGTTACAACCTTAAATACTAAAGGAGATTAAACCGATGACGGATAAAGATAAAGCTGAAGTGTTCTTCAATGACGGAATGGCCGAATTCGTCGGCCACAACTACGAAAAAAGCATCGAGGCGCTCAACCAGGCACTGGAAATCGTTCCCGAAAATAAAATCGCCCGTTTGAGCCGCGCGTCCGCATACATGAAACTGGACCGGTTAGAAGAAGCTCAGGCCGATTTCGACCGGGTCATCAAAAGCCATCCCGAATATGCCAAGGCTTATCACTTGAGAGGCCTGGCACACGAAAAATCAGGCGACAATCAGGCCGCCCTGAAAGACTTCGACCGGGCTATCGATTTTGATTCGGAGTACGGTGCCGCCTACTATAGCCGGGCCAATCTTCACTCCAACATGGGCAACGAAGATCGGGCCACGGAAGACATCGAGATGGTCACCCATTTGACGAATGTCAACATCGAGACCTTTGCCAACGAGAACAACATCTGGCGGTCGCAACACCTCAAGTTGGAAGAGACCGGGGATCTCACCGATGTCATGGATCGGTAGACCTGAATACCAACCAAATCACAATGACCGAAATTCGAAATTCTAAACTATTAGTTTTTATTTTATTTGAGATTTGGATATTGTAAATTGGAGTTTATTTGTATTTTAGTGCTTGTATTTTGGTATTTGGCATTATTTTAAGCGGGCGGGCAAGCCCTGAAATCTGAAACCTAAACCAACACTGCCGATGCTAATTGTTATGTACCCGCGCAAAGGGACCTGCGAAGAACCCAATTACTGCAGCACCCGTCAAAATGCCCGATATTCTGCTTGTGCAACCACCGATCAGGGATTTTTACCTGACCGCAAAACGTACCTTGCCTTATGGTCTGGCATGTATTGCGGCTGGTCTCGAAAAGGCAGGGTTCTCGGTCGACATCCTGGACGCCTTGGCCACATCTCGGTCGCGTGACATCGCGTGGCCTGAAAACATGAATTATCTCAGGGAATTTTACGGACGCGACGATCGATCCCCCTTTGCGCTATTTCACCGATACCGGCACTACGGCTACAGCTTCGAACATCTGGCGCGAAAAACCGCGCAGTCGGGCGCTTTCCTGGTGGGAATCTCTTCCCTGTTTACCACCTATAGCGGTGAGGCCCTTGAAACCGCGCAATGGATCAAGGCCGCTCTACCGTCTTGCGTAATCGTAATGGGAGGTCACCATCCGACGGAACTTCCGGAAAGCGTCATGCAATGCCCGGTAGTGGACTATGTCATTCGCGGTGACGGCGAACATGCCATGCCGCTGCTGGCCCAGGCGTTGAGAGACAGGCGCAGCCCGCTGAACGTTCCCGGCATTGTTTTGCGGGCTGCGGACGGCACGCTTCATATCAGTGGTCCGGCCCGCCTCGACGACCTGGATGAATTTC
Source organism: Desulfobacterales bacterium (assembly GCA_039768375.1). Taxonomy (GTDB): domain Bacteria; phylum Desulfobacterota; class Desulfobacteria; order Desulfobacterales; family SG8-13; genus JARFQH01. The sequence continues at coordinate 3,852 of JBDNAO010000331.1, forward strand.
CCCTACCGGCCACCCACCTGATCCGGCACCGCCACTACTGCAGAGGTAAAAAAGGCAGTGCGGTCGTCGTGGCCAGCCGCGGCTGTCCCATGCGTTGTTCCTACTGCTCCATGCGCCGTTCAAGCGAACGCACCTTTTGTCGACGCTCTCTCACATCCGTTCTGGCCGAGATTGAACGCGCCGTGGAAAGAGACGGCACCGGCTTTATAGATTTCGAAGACGAGAATCTTACCCTCGACCGTCGCTGGTTTGCAAGACTGTTGCGTGGCATCACATCGCGCTTCGGCAATGCCGGACTCGAGTTGCGCGCCATGAACGGGCTCTTTCCACCGTCCCTCGATGACGATATCATCGCCGCTATGGCCGCAGCCGGATTCAGGTCTCTCAACTTGTCGCTGGGCTCAAGCAACCCGGCACAATTGAAAAAATTTCAAAGACCGGATGTCCGTGCGGCCTTCGATGCCGCCCTGGCATCGGCACAAAAATACAACCTTCAATGCCTCGGCTTCGTGATTTCCGGAGCACCGCAGCAGTCGGCAGCGGACTCCGTGGCCGATCTTCTCTTCCTGGCGGAACGTCGCGTGCTGGCCGGCGTTTCAATTTTCTATCCGGCGCCGGGAAGCTCTGATTATAGATTGTGCAAGGAAATGGGTCTCCTACCGACCGACTTTGCGCTAATGCGCTCCAGTGCCCTGCCGATCTCTCACACCACCGACCGGCAGCAATCTGTGACGCTTCTGCGGCTGGGACGGGCGCTCAATTTCATGAAGTCTCTTCTCGATCAGGGCGCCGGACTTCCCGAGCCTCAAGATTTTAAGACAGGCGTTACGTTAAACCCGGAAGATCGCCGGGCTGTCGGTGTTCACCTGTTACGCTGGTTTCTCTCCGATGGGCAAATCCGCGGTGTCGATTCGCGCGGCAAGGTTTACCGTCACACTATATCCATCACCCTGACACGGATGTTTCTGGAGGGACTGCGGCAAATCACCTTGCGGGGCTGTACTTAGCCGAACGCTTCTCAACACTCTTTAAAAATGCAAGACGGGAGTGTAAAATCACTTCTGCAAAAACCGCTGTAAGCCAAAACCGATCAGTGCCCGAACCGGCAAAAAACCGGGGAAAGGCCTTCTACTCCAACAGCATCCACATACAATCGACCCCATCCAACACCATGTGAATCAGCAATCCAAGCCCGACCAGACGGACCTTAGGAATCATCAGTAACAGAAGATAAATACCGATCGCCGGATATGTGTGCAGAGGGTGAAATCCGATTCCGCAGCGATTTGGATCATAAACAGGGTCGGCTATGAGGTGATCCAGGTCGACGATCATCGTACCGACCATGATGATCCATGCGCTTCTCCAGCGGTCTGCGTATGCCCATTTAGCGGCTACTCCCGGTACGATAAAATGCGCCAACAAATGAACCGCCGGACGAAACATCATTATTTACGATCCTCAATTCCGATGCGCTGCAGCCGATATTTTAGGGCCCTGGAAAAAAATAATTCCACATTCGGGCCATATTGTGGAATTATTTATTCCCATGACCCCTATTTGCCGCAGCATTTTTTATACTTTTTCCCGCTGCCGCACGGACAGGGTTCGTTGCGACCGATTTTTTTCTCGACTCGCCTGGTTTTCGTTGGGTTCAATAATATTTCCAAATCGGCGATATCCTCCGGTTTGTCCGGTTCCAGTCCTATGGTAAATTCCCAGCCGTTTTTGTCGAAGATTTCTGCGACTTCTTTCATTCTCTCTTCGGTCTGTACTCTTACAATTGCGGGTCTCTTTTCAGTGCCCAATTTTGCCGTCTTTGCGTTGTCGAATATTTTTGCCATGTGTTCACCTTTTCTATCGTTTTATATTAAAATCACAGATCAAGATCAGTCCCCCATTTCCCCTATGGATTTGTTTAGGAAAAAAACGTCAGTAGGCTATAGCTTTCAATATGCCAGGTTGCGTTGCTCACATTAACCAATTTGGCCGGGTATCCATCCAGGATTTGACAGTCTTTCGCAACCAGCTTTCCAAACCCTTGGTCATATAAAATTTGGGAAATAGAAGGGTGTCGTCGGCCTCTATCAATCCCTCTTTCATGGCTGCCTGTGCAAGCGGCGTGTGGGGATAAATTCTAATCCCGATAGTGATTTTCATCGCCTCGAGGCCAAGTGAGTCGGCAAAACACAGGCTTTCATTAGCTGTTTTTCGCGTTTCACCGGGTCCCCCGAACAATAAAAATCCCATCCTACTAATACCAAATTTTTTAAGCCTTTCTGAAATTTGACGAACATCAACCGGGGTATATCTTTTGTTCATTTTACCCAAGATTTTCTCTGAACCACTTTCAAATCCCAAGCTAACCTCTTTGCAACCAGCTTTGGCCATCTTTTCGACCAACTCATTATCAACTTTCCATGGATAAAGAATGCAGCGCCAGTTGATTTTCAATCTCGATGAAATCAAATGTTCACAAAGTGTTTTGGCGTATGAATTGGGAAGATTGAATGTGTTGTCCACGAAGAAGAAATGATCCAACCCGACCTCGACATATCTTGAAATAGCTTCGATCACCTTTTTAGGGTCGTGTTTTCGAATCGTTCGACCCTCAATCGTTGCAGTGGAACAATAGCTACAATCCAAGGGGCAACCGCGTCTGGTTTGAAAAGGTATCCAAACCTCTTTGCCTTTAAGGGCTGAAGGGGTTAGCAGATGAACAACGGGAAGAGGCAACTTCACATCACTCAATCTTTTTATACGACCCGACTCGCTGCGACTTGTCCGGCCGGGTAAACAAAGGCCCGGGATCTCTGAGGGATCCATCTTGTCGCGAAGTCTCTCTAAAAGGGTCAAGAAAGAGTTTTCACCTTCTCCTTGAAGACCGATGTCCGCTCCCAGAAAATCCAAGGTAACTTGAGGAAAAATACTAAAACCCGCTCCCCCTAAAATAATGGTCGCATTAGATAATTTGCGGCAATGGGCAACCACCTCTTTTACGGCTCCTAAAAGGAATCGCGGATTTTCCATTTTCTGATCATCGATATTTCGAACCGAGATACCGATTATTTCGGGATTAAAATCAACAGTAGCCTTATGGAGGGCCTTCTGCGTATCTGTTTGCATCATCAAATTAAGCATTTTCACCGTATGACCCTGAGTATCTGCGGCCGCAGCTACATAAGCCAGACCCAACGGCAACACCGGCATGTTGATCAGTTCAGTATTGGCAGATATCAGCAGAACTCTCATGCTTTCAGGTTCCTAAATATCTTTTTCTTGTCATTCTTTAGAAGCCGCTTTTATCGTGACCGTTCATAGGGTTGCAAAGTCCGATGCGCTTCAAACCACCGAATAGTAAGCATTTACAGGGTGCCGCAGATGCAAGGCGTCGGGCGCGCAGA
>JBDNAO010000332.1:0-2514 GCA_039768375.1 Desulfobacterales bacterium
GCTTAGAGCCCGTTGGCGGCGAGTTTCAGCCGTCTTTCGAAACCGGTTATACGGGCGGAGGCGCCCACCTTATTTTCGTACTAAATTGCGTTGCACGTGAAAATGGTCGTGCCGGCCGTAACCGAACCATCCCAATGACATTGTGGCCTGCGGCTTAACCGCTCTGCCCTCGAACTGAATCATGTCCGAAATCGTACTGCTCGGATTAAATCACAAAACCGCGCCGATCGAACTCCGGGAATGCATCGCCTTTTCGCCGGACCAAACAGCCGCCGCGCTGGTATTCCTGAAAAACGAGCCGGTGGTCAGCGAGGTATTGCTCTTCTCCACCTGCAACCGGGTGGAGGTCCTGCTGGTCACGGAGCAGATTCCCGAAGCCGTCGATAAAGCCAAGCGGCTGATTGCCCGATTCAACCAGATCGCCTTATCTGAATTCGAAAACGTCCTTTACATCCACACCGGTGACCAGGCCGTTCGGCATATTTTCCGGGTGTCGGCCAGCCTGGACTCGATGGTCGTGGGCGAACCCCAAATCCTGGGCCAGATCAAGCAAGCCTATCGTTTGGCGACTCAGCATCGAACAGCGGGTGTCGTTTTGAATCGCCTGTTCCATCGCGCCTTTTTCGTGGCCAAGCGGATCCGTTCGGAAACTGGAATTGGCGGCCACGCGGTATCGATCAGCTATGCCGCAATCGAACTGGGTCGCAAAATCTTCGGCAGCCTGGAAGGTAAAAAGGTCCTGCTGATCGGTGCCGGTGAAATGGCCGAATTGGCGGTTGCCCATCTGATCCGTAACCGCGCAGCTGACATTCTGGTGACCAACCGCACCTTTGAGCGGGCCGTGGAACTAAGCCGGCGCTTCCGAGGGAGCCCGATCAAGTTCGAGGAATTGCTCACCAGCCTGTCGGATGTCGACATCGTCATCAGCTCAACCGGTTCACCGGAATTCGTCGTCAAGCGTGAGCAACTCAAGGGCGTCCTGCGCAAACGTCGCAGTCGCCCACTTTTTTTTATCGATATTGCCGTTCCGCGCGACATTGACCCGCAAATTAACCGATTGAGCAATACATATGTCTATGATATCGACGACCTGAAAGGGGTCATCGATGAAAACATCGAAGACCGCCAGCGCGAAGCCATCAAGGGTGAGCGTATCGTGGAAGAGGCCGTGGTAAACTTCCGCAGGTGGTACGACAGCCTGGATGTCGTACCGACCATCAAGGCATTGAGAAAAAAACTGGAAGGCATCGCCGCGGTGGAAGTCAAAAAAACCCTGCAGGCCGGCGGCATGTCCGATGAGGGACGCCAGGCAGTCGAGAGGATGACCCAATCCTTGATCAACAAAATTCTACACGACCCAACCGATGTGCTCAAACGCAACGGTTGTCAGGGCGGCCGGTCGGCGTATCTCGACATTACGCGCAAGCTGTTTAAATTGGACGAATGACTTCGCTGCGCGATTTCATGAAACGCGGCTGCGCCGCTTTTTGGGGAGCTAAACACTCATGACCCTGGTTTGGGCCGCCACGGGGCATGAAAATGATGCGCCGGAGCCCGGATGAGCGGTTGAGAACAGCGGCTGAAACTCGCCGCCTACCTTATTTTCGTACTAAAAATATCGGAGGATTGTGAAGTGAGCAAGATGGCGTTTTTGTTTCCGGGACAGGGCTCCCAGGTTGTGGGCATGGGGCAGGACTTCTATCAGGAGTTTGGTTTCGTGCGGGAACTTTTCGACATGGCGGAGGAAATCAGCCGGATCAACTTGAGGCAGCTCTGTTTCAAGGGTCCGATGGAGGAGCTCACCCGCACGGTCAACTTGCAACCTGCGGTCACTGTGGTAAACTTGGCTTTCCTGGCGGCCGTGCAGCGTGAAACCGGCAAGCCAGTGGTGTCGGCCGGTCATAGTCTGGGTGAATACAGCGCCCTGAATGCCGCCGGTGTGGTGTCGGCCGAGGACGCCATCCGACTGGTTCACAAGCGTGGAGAACTGATGCACCGTGAGGCGATAAAAAACAAGGGCGCAATGAGCGCCCTGCTCGGCCTCACCGCTGATGAAGTTGAAGAGATTGTAGAAAGAGGCCGTCAGCGCGGTGTCGTATCGGTCGCCAACCACAACACCGCGCAGCAGATCGTCATCACCGGCGAACCGGCGGCAGTCGCGGCCGTTGCCGCTTATGCGGCTGAAAAAGGCGCTAAGGCAATCCTGCTGAAGGTCAGCGGCGCATGGCACAGCGAGCTCATCCGCGGTGCTGAAGAAGATTTCAAGGCTTTTCTCCAAACAATCGCGTTCAATTCCCCTCAGTCCGCCGTGGTTTTCAATGTTACGGCCGATACCGAGTCCGATCCGGATGAGATTCGATCTGTTATGTCCCGTCAGCTTTGCAGCCCGGTGAAGTGGTACGACTCCATGAAGCAATTGGTCGAAGAAGAAATCGAGATATTCCTCGAGATCGGCCCGGGCAAGGTGCTTACCGGCCTGCTGCGCAAAAACCTTCCCAAAGACTATCCTGCAAC
>JBDNAO010000333.1:0-4227 GCA_039768375.1 Desulfobacterales bacterium
ACCAACACATATCCCGATATGCGCCGGCGGATGTGCCTTATAGACGAACCAAAATCCTGCGCAATCTTGTGTAATTATTTCTTGCCGAGACCCTTAGTTTCCGCCCATAAATAACTGTTGCAAATTTGTGAGTTTATATTTATGGAGTTAATTCATACGGCTCGATCAATGCGTCTTCAAAAACTTATCTTATTGGAGGGAAAATGGCTGAAACGGTAAAGTTGTTGAAAAACATTGCTGCCGACCTGAAAACCATAAGCAAAGAAATCACTGCGATTGCAACACAGGTCGGAAAGGTAACCAAACCACAAGCCAAGATCACCGCAAAAACCAAGCGCGTCAAAAAAGTGAGCAAGGCGAAAACACCCAAGAAATCAACGTCCAAGAAAACCTCGCCATTGGCGAAAGAGTCCTCTTCCATTGTGGACTCTGTTCTCGAGGTTATCAGCAATGCCGGTGGCGGCATTTCTCATGTTGCCATTCTCCAAAAGACCGGTTTCGGTCAGCGGCAGGTATCGAATGCCGTTTTTAAACTGAAGCAGCAGAGAAAAGTCAAGAACGTCGGTAGGGGTGTCTATGCGATAGCCTGATCGCATTATTTTTCAGTTTCGAGAGCAGGGCCATGCGGCCCTGCTGTTTCTTTACTTAAAAAGGTTTTTCAAAAGGTTCTTGGCCGGTTCCTCATATTTCTGAAGCCCTTTCTTTTCGATGTACTTTTGAGCTTTATCGGATTCGAGCAGTTTTTCCTGGATTTGCTGCTGGATTTGCTGCTTCGCCACCGATTCGAGATCCGGTGAAAATTTCGGTGCGGCGAAGGTGCCGCTGACCAGCACCGGTACCGTCACGTTTGAATACTCCTTTTGTTCGTCCTGCTTTCTGCCGAGCTTTCGGACCACCTTAGGTTCCACCCGGAAATCCAAATTTTCGCTCACCAGGTCGGCTTTCCCAACGACCAGGGTATCCAAAACATGCGACTCCAGCTTGGCCTGACTCGTTTCGACGACCCCATTGTTGATGGTAAACGGCACCGACAATTCGGTGAAGTCTGTTTGGGAACCGGCCGGGATGGCTTGCCCCTTGCCGAAGGCCGCCGTGATATTTTGAATCATGGCGACAAGGTCGATCCCTTTGATGGCCCCGTCTGTGAAACGCAGGTCACCATTCCCGTTCAGGGTCTTCTTGACGGTTTCGGCGTCGTCCCCGTTGAAGGAGAAATTGCCGACGGCATTGGCCGTACCTTCCAGAAAATCCTTCTCGCTTTGGTCTTTCAGTAGTGGACCGGCCTGAACATTTTTAAGTTGGAGTTTGACTGTGCTGCGCGGAATGTTCTGACTGACGTTCATGTTGCCGTTCAGATTGAGATTGCCGCCGTAAAGATCGACCTGCAGCGGTTCGGTACGCAGGACACCGTCCTTGCCGCGAATCGTCATGCGAAAATTGCTGAGCTTGGCCTTGCTGACGGTCACTTCGCCGGCTTTGACTTTTCCGTCCAGCACCAACCGGCGCAACGCAGTGTAATCGGGTTTCTTTTTATCGTCCGTTCCTCCCGGCTTTGGAGCACCCGTCGTCGTTTGGCCCTCCTGACGTGCCCCCGTCGCGGGAACGGATTTTTTCTCGGCTTTGGGCGGCAGGTAGCGATCGAGGTCGATCCGATCCAGCTCGGCCTCGAACGCGATGTCGGGGCGCGAAAATTCCGCGAGGCGGGCGTTAAAATTGATCCGGGTGTCATCGAGTGTCATCGTGCCCTTCGAGACCGAAATTTTATCGGTTCCGGCCGCAATGGTGGCCTGCATCGACATCTTATTCAAAACCCCCGAATCGGCGGTATCGATCACCTTGGGCTGACCCAACTGCGCCAGAAGTTTGCGGGGGGAAAACTCGGAGATATTGACCGTCAGGTCGGCGCGGGGATTGTCGGCCGGTGATGCCACAGTGCCTTTCAGTGTCAACGCCAGATCAGACAGGGCCTTGACGTCCAGATTCAGTGGAATGGTGGCCTTGCCCGGATCCTGACCGATCGGACCGACTGTGCCGCTTACCGTAACCGGTTTGTCGTCCATGCGGGCGGACAACGTCAACCCGATGGGTCGATCAAAGGAGAGATCCGCGAGCACCAGATCGAGTTGGTCGATGGTCTTACGCGTGTCGGAGGCTTTGTCGATCCAGGCAATCGAGCCATTGGTGACGGAAAAATCACCGACCGTCAGTGAGCGGATCGGCAGGCCTTCGAGGGGTTTTCCCGAAGTGGGTTTCTGAGCGGTTTCCGGTGGCGATTTTCCGGTATTCTCAGTGGTAAACTCCCAATTACCAAGGCCTTGCTTGCTTTTAATCAGCACAATTTGCGGTTCTTTAATAACGAAGCGCTTGACTTGAACATCACGCGAGAGAAGCGGCAACAGTTTGACCCGTACCTCGAAGGATTTGATGGATATGAAATCCGTTGCTTCGAAGCCCGGTGGATTACCCAAATGAAGATCGGAAAAAGAAACGCCGACAAAAGGGAAGAAAGAAAGATTGACGTCTCCACCGACCTTAAAAGATCGACCGGTCATTTCCTTCATTTTGTTTTCGAGCAAAGGTTTGTATTTTTCAGCGTCGACAAAGAAAGGCAAAACGAGAAGGATCAGGATGATCAGGGTCACCACCCCGCTCACTGCAATCAGGGTCCATTTCACTGCGTTTTTCATGCCACACTCCTTCTAGTAGGGGTCAAATCCACCGTCTGGCGCCGATCAATTTTTACCGGCTGCCTTCCGGGAAGAACCTTTTTTTTCAGCTGCGATGCCGGCGGACACCTCTTCGGTGAATGCCCGGGTGATGGTCTGGATGACCGGATGCCCGACCGAGGCGAGCTGCAGGCGGTCGATCGATCCAATCGGCAGGATGTCGATCGTCGTGCCGGTGATAAACGCGGCCTCTATCCGGTTCAGATCATCCTTGTGCAACATCTTTTCCTGGACGTCGATTGCCAGCACCCGGCAAAGGGCCATGACATGCTGGCGGGTAACCCCCAGAAGGACGGCGTCGGAAGGCGGTGTGCAGAGCTGATGGTCGATTAAAAAGAACAGGTTTGACCGTGTGCCTTCGGATATAAATCCCTTGTCGTCCACCAGTAAGGCTTCGTATGCGCCGGCGGCTTCTCGGACAGCCCTAACGCGCTCGCGGTAGGAGGTCTTGACGGCTTTAATCTGCGGGTTTCGACGTTCACCGTCGTAAAGAATGCTATGGACACCCCGTCGATACGCTCCATCATCCGGGAAATCCTGCCGGACGAAATAGGTCAGAAAAATCGACCCGTTTTTTTCCGGATACCACACCAGTTTAACGTTGATGTCGGCGCAGCCGTTTTTTTCCACCAGCTCTTTGATTTCAGCCCGCACCTGCCTGGCCGGTTTTTCAATGTCGGCTCCCAGCAGTGCCGCCGATCTGCGCATGCGGGCCAGATGATCTTCGAAAAACAGTGGAACGCCCTCAATCAGCTTGATGACCTCGTACACGCTGTTGCCGTCGATACGATCGAAGATGGCCGGCTCACAAGAAGGATGCAGTTCACCATTTACGAAAAGATAGTCGAAAACGGCGTCACATTTCAATTAACGGTACCTTCATTGCGGACTCATTATGGTTGAATTCGTCCAGTTTTTTTCGACAGTCGAATTCGTTTAAGGAATTACTCAACCCGACTGTATTTTATATCCATTTTTAAAAAAGTCAAAAAGATGAAAAGATTCGGGGTGGATTTTCGGGGGAATCGGCGACCGACGGATTTTTTATTTACGGGCCTTGCGTCGAAAGGCGACTGCAAAACCCTTTTCAGTGGATCGAACAATCCGGCCGGTAACTCTAATTGGTCTTTTGGTTTCCGTCAGGGAAAAAGAGAGTCGAATTTTTTCACCGACGCTCGGGGGAGTGGGGGTTTCGATAAACACACCGACCTTACTGATGTCGCGGATGAAATCCTGGCGCAGGAGATTATTGACTTCATAATCAACCAAAATCGTTCGATTGCGCCGGTGATCGGCGCGACCGCTCTTGTACTTACGACAATCCAGTTGGTCCAGCAACTCGAGCTGTTGGGAGATGGTCATGTCACAGATCAAGTCGATCAGGCGGGCCGTTATTCTGGTTTCGTCAGAAATGGGGTTTCTGCCAATCGGCATCCGTTCACATCCTTTCCGGTTGCGCAGCAGCGAAGGTGAAATGAGGTGCGCCTGACGCTTGAACGCG
>JBDNAO010000334.1:0-11753 GCA_039768375.1 Desulfobacterales bacterium
AACGTTCTGGGTTGAAAAGCCCTTAAACAGCTCATATCTGAATTATTCTGGCTTCATAGCGTTTATAAAACCGTTTCACCCAATGGGGTCTGTCGGGTATTCCGAATCTTGAATTAGGGTGTGCCGTATCCATCGGTTTTAACCTTTTAACCTTGAACCCTGAACCTGGAACCGATCAGTTTAGGTGATCTTTTCTTTCCCAATACCCCCATGCTCACTATCCGGTTAAATCAACAAAACCGCTCCCGTTATCAAAATGTTGAGCAGAGCCGCGGGTATCAGAACTTTCCAACCGATCGCCATGAGCTGGTCATAGCGCAGACGCGGCAGCGTTCCCCGGATCCAAATCATTATCAGGGAAATAGCGATTATTTTCAGGAGCAGCCATATCCAGGGTGGCAATAGGGGACCGTGCCAGCCACCCAAGAAAAATACCGCCACCAGGGCGCCCAAGACTTGCACGTGGACATACTCCCCTAGAAAAAAGAGGCCGAAGCGCATGCCGCTGTACTCCATGTGGTAGCCGGCGCCCAGTTCGTTCTCGGCCTCGGGCAGGTCGAACGGGATGCGCTTGCTCTCCGCCATGGCCGCTATGAAGAAAATGACAAAAGATATCGGCTGGACCAGGATAAATGGATAGGGCTCCTGGGCATTGACGATATCGACCAGGCTCAGCGAGTGGGCGTGCATGACCACCGGGACCAGTGAAAGCCCGAGGGCCAGCTCGTAGCTGATCATCTGAGCGGCGCCGCGGATGCCGCCAAGAAGGCTGAACTTGGAGTTGGAAGCCCAACCACCCAGCGCAACGCCGTACACCCCTAAAGATGACAGCGCGAACACGAACAACAGGCCGACATTGAGGTCGGAAATCACCAGGGGGATCTTTTGTCCCCACAGCGTCAAGTCGCTACCAAAAGGAACGACGCCGAACATCAGCAGGGCCGTGCCGGCCACGATCGCCGGTGCCAACAGGAATATAAGCCGATCGGCCTCGGCCGGGACCGTATCCTCCTTGGCAATCAGTTTGACGGCGTCGGCGATCGGCTGAAGCAGACCGAACTTTCCAGCCCGGTTGGGCCCGTAACGGATCTGCAACCTCGCCAGAAACTTGCGTTCCAGCCATACGAGGTAGGAGGCCAGCAGAAGCAGCACCACGAGCACCACGGCCAGTTTGACCAATAAAACGATGATTCCGACAATCCACATTGACATAGTGATTCGACTACTTCCTCTATTCCCCAAAGATCCGACCGGTCAAGTGTGTTCGGCTTTCCGTATCCGATCGGCGGCAATCCGAATCGGCCCGCTGCCCAGCTGCTGCCAGTCGAGCCTGTGATGACGCGGCAGGATCAGCACACCGGCACGCATGTTGTCGACAACGCGAAGCGCGACGGCCACCGAACCGGTTTCAGTGGTCAACACGACAAATTCCCCATCCGCCAGTCCCAATCTTTCAGCGTCTTCCCCGTGCATGTACAAGACCGGTGACGGCATGTCTGTGTCAAGGCACGGAGAATAGCCCGAAAGCTCTTCGGTGCCGAAAGTCCAATCGACGATCACAAGCCGCAGGCGGTCGGATGCAGCACGATCGTCATTTAGAGCCGCGGCCCAGTCCAACCCAAACCGTTCGTCCGTTGCAGCACCCGCCAGCACCCGAACCCCGTCTTCGGGGAAATCATCGATCGCCGGCAAAGAGCCGCGCAGCCTTAAAGAATCAACCAGCCATTCCCGCCACGCGGCGTCCTCTTCGACCGGCCCTTTACTGCCGGCCAGGGCCGCCAGCAGTTGGCGGGCCGGTGCAGGATCCGCTCCCGGCATTCCCGAGCCGTAAACCCGTGGCGGATGAAAGCCGTCGCCGGCGACTTTGATCGATAGGCCGCCCTGGAAAGCCCGCTGCGCCGACTGAAGGCGTCCCTCCTGGTTGACGAACAGGCCGCCGCTTTCATAAACGGTTGTCGTGGGCAAAAATATGTCCGCCCGCTTTACCGTCTCCGTCCCGAGATAGTCCATGACCACCAGCACATCGAGCGATGCCAGCGCTTTTTCGAGCCGCGGCCGATCCGCGAAGGTGCGCAGGGGATCGCACTCGACCAGCACCAGTGCCCGAACGGTTTTATTTTCGACGGCCGTAAGGATATCCTCGAAAGCCGCTTGATCACCGGGCAGCAGCGTTGCCCCGAAGGCATTGGCGCCCGGAAACACATAGAAAAGACCGGCCGAACGATTTTCCGCCTTTAGCAGCAGCGCAAAATCGGCCGCCAGGGCCGGTCCACCATCCGGCACGACTTCAGTGCCGCAGACCACGATCGGTCGGTGGCTGGCCTTGAGAATACCGGCAACGGTTTCGAATCGGTCTTTAATCGGAAGCGGCGCCTCCGGAATTGAATCGTAAAAAGACAGCGCCGTGTGACCCAGCCCTTCCACTTCCCCGCGCTCGATGACCCGTTTAATCAACATCCCCAGGCCAAGTCGCATCTCCTCCGGGGCGGCCGGCAGATGGTCGAAATCATACGGCAGGAACACCGGCCTGGGATCGATCACAACCACCCTTGCATCGCGCCGCCAAGCCTGTCGCATGGCCAGGGCGAGCATCGGTGCTTCGTTGATCGGATCGGCGCCCACAACCAGGATGACATCGGCCTGTTCCACCTGCCGCAGGGAAACGGCCGTATCGGCCTCGAGACGGGAGGCAGCGGTTTTGACCCGGGTGGCAACGAATCGGTCCATCCAAAAAGCGGGGTCGTGCCAGCCGTATTGCCGACTCAAGCGATCGATCGCCGCCAAGGTGTCCAGGCTGCTGCGTAGCGAGCCCGCACATGCAACGGCTCCAGTTCCCGACTGCCGCACGATGCCTTCCAGCCTCTCAAGTGCAACGCCGAGTGCCTTTTCGCGGGTAGCCGCCTCGCCGTCGATGGCGGCCTGCCGCGGCCGTTCGGGACTGCTGGCATAAAAAAATCCGTAACGGCCCCGGTCGCAGATGAAATCGCCATTGACGGCCGCACTAAAGCGGGCTTCCTGTCGGACGACCTCCCGATAGCGGGCACTCACCACCGTGTGGCACCCGAGGGAGCAGTTCAGGCAGATGGAGGGCGTGCGCTCGTAGTCCCAGCGCCGTCCCTTGAACCGCGAGGGCTTGTCGGTGAAAACGCCGGTGGGGCATATATCGGTGATGTTACCGGCATACGGGCTCTCCAGTGTTCCGTCCTCCTGGCGACCGAAATAGACGCGGTTTCCGCTCTGCATGACGCCGAGGTCGCGGTAGCCGCAATACTCCTGATAGAATCGTGAACAGCGGTAACACTGAATGCAGCGGTTCATCTCGTGCTGGATCAGGGGACCGAGGTCTTGATCGGTGTGAGTGCGTTTTTTACCCGGATAGCGCCGCAGTCCATGGCCGCCTGAAACCGTCATATCCTGCAGCAGACAGTGGCCGCCTTCGTCGCAGACCGGGCAATCGTGGGGATGATGCAGCATCAGCCACTCGATGACATAGCGACGGAAATCGACCGCCTCTTCATCGGTTGTCGACACCACCATACCGTCACGGGCATCGACCATGCAGCTCATCTGCACGCCTTTGACGGGTCCCTCTAAAAACTTGACGGCGCAGACACGGCAGGCCCCCACCGATCCCAGGGCCGGGTGATAACAAAACCGCGGGATCATGATGCCCAGCCTTTCCGCGGCTTCGATCACCTTGGTTCCGGAGGGCACCTCGATTTCCCGATTGTCGATGACGAGTTTAGGCATTTGTTTATTCGTCGTCAGTTGCTGGTTGTCAGTGGATCGTTGCCGTCACGCAATAATGGGGGATAGTCTTTCGGCATCATTTTATTCATGTTTTAATCGCCCGCTGCGCACGTGGCGCAGCGGGCGATTAAAACATTTACGCTTCGTCTTTCAGTTTTTCAAGGATCGAGTCGATCTTCTCGGGCGTCAAGAAGCCGTAGACCTTGCGGTTGATCAGCATCGCCGGAGACCGGTCGCAATAGCCGATACAGCACACCGGTAAAAGCGTGAACAACCCGTCGGCCGTGGTGTCCCCCAACTCGACCGCCAGTTTTCGACACATGTAGTCGCGGATGGACTCATATCCGTCCATCCAACAGATCAGGCTGTCGCAAAGGTGAATGACGTATCTGCCCACCGGTTCACGGTAGATAAAGGTGTAGAAAGTGGCCAGCTCTTCCAACTCCAGGGGCGTCATCCCCAGCAGCGATGCCGCTTCTTCCAGGGCCGTGTCGCTCAAGTAACCGTAATGGGCCTGCAGCGCGAACATCACGTCCACCGCCAATTCGCGTGGATGTTCAATTGCGGTGATCTGCCGCTGCAGGTCTTCTCGAATCTCTTCAGGTAGCATAAGCAGGTTTAACGATCTATATCCGGTAGTATGTAGTCCACCGACCCGATGATCGCGATCAGGTCTGCTATTGTCTCTCCCACGGCCATCAGCGGCATGGCCTGTACATTGGCAAATCCAGGCGACCGGATGCGCATGCGATAGGCATACCCGAGCCCATCGCTGACCACATAGTAGCCTTGCTCTCCCCGCGGAATTTCGCAGGCAGCATAGGCCTCGCCGCGGGGAATCTTCGGCCCGCGGGTTACGTTGATGAAATGGTGAATCAGACTCTCGATGTCGGTGAGCATGTCCGCACGCTTTGGTATCACGTAGCGGTAGTCATCGGTCACGTAGCGCCCGGCCGGCATCCGTTCGGCGGCCTGGGCGATGATACTCAAGCTCTGCCGCATTTCCTCGACCCGCACCAGGTAACGGGCGTAGCAGTCGCCTTCGGCGGCGGTAGGCACCTCGAAATCGAATTCATCGTAGCTCGAGTAGGGAAATTTTTTGCGCAGGTCCCACTCCAGGCCGCAGGCCCGTAAGTTGGGACCGCTGACACCCCAGTCGATCGCCTCGTCCAACGAAATCCGGCCGATCCCCAAGGTGCGGGCTTTGAAAATCGGGTTTTTGCGGATCAGCGTCTCGTATTCCCGCAGGCGCGCGGGAAAAATCCGGACGAACGCATCGACCGCTTCCTTCCATCCGTCCGGCAGATCGGCCGCCACGCCGCCCAACCGGAACCAGGAGGGGTGCAGCCGCCCGCCGGTGATGAGCTCGACGATGTCGAGAATCATTTCCCGCTCGCGAAACGTGTAAAAATTCGGCGTCATGGCGCCAACGTCGTGGGCATAGGTTGCAAACCAGACCAGGTGGTTGCTCAGGCGGAACAGTTCGCTCAGCATCACGCGGATATACTGGGCCCTCTTCGGAACCTTGATGTCCGCAAGGGTCTCCACCGCCATGACATAGGGCAGGTTGTTGGCGGCTCCGGCCAGGTAGTCGACGCGATCGGTGTAAGGGATGAACTGGTTCCAGGTCTGACGTTCGCCGATTTTTTCCACTGAGCGGTGGTGGTAACCGATGTCCATGTCCATCTCGGTTATCTCTTCACCGTCCAGGGCAACAACAAACCGCATCAGTCCGTGGGTGCTGACGTGATGGGGGCCGATGTTGAGGATCAGCCGCTGCCTTTCTCCGTCCGATTTGATGTACTCCCCGCCGTCCAACGGTTGACGTATACGGGCGTCCTCGAGCGTGTAAGGGGGCATATCCGTCGCCCGTCCGGGATAGCTTTTTCTCAGGGGATGCCCTTCCCAATAGTGGGGCATGAGCAACCGACGCAGGTTCGGGTGGCCGTCGAATTTAATCCCGAACATGTCGAACGCTTCGCGTTCGTACCAGGCAGCCGACGGCCAGATGTCGGTCACGGTGGCCGCAGCAGGTTCCACACCATTTAAACCGACCTTCAGGCGCACCCGGCAGGGGGAATCGAAAGCGAGCAGATTGTAGACCAAACTGTAGTCGGGATAATCTCGGCGATTGCGGCGGACGGATTCGTCGATCGCGGTCAGATCTTCAAGCCGCCTGAAACGGGGAGAGGCTTCGGTTTTCAGGTGGCGCAGAACTTCCTTGACGCGTTCCCTGCTCACCTGAAAAATGGGCATGTCGGCAGTTTCCGGCAGTGGTTCAACGGCATCCCCGAACTTTTCACGCAACTGATCGGCCAGGCCTCTTTCAGTCGGGCCGAGTTCGATGTGCCGCGGCGGCGGTGTCCACATCAGGTCGGACCGGCTGCCCCGAAAGAGCGGTGGAACGACCGACGTCCCGCGAATCGCCGTTCCAGCCATCCCGGGTCCTCTGGGGTCGCGCGATTTTGTCTGTCCGTCGACCAGGATCGGTGCGGTGCTGCCCTGGGTGCCCCCCGGGAGGTGCAAAATGGGGCGGGTCGGCCTTTCCTCGGCCATGATCTTTTGCTGCAGCATCACGAGCCCCATTTCGACAGCCTCGGGCCGAGGCGGACATCCGGGGATATAGACATCCACCGGTAAGATCTGATCGATGCCCTGAACCACACTGTAGCCATCGTACATGCCGCCGCAGTTAGAGCATGACCCCATGGAGATGACCCATTTCGGCTCGGCCATTTGTTCGTAAAGCCGTAGAACGACCGGAGCGATCTTCTTGAAGATCGTACCGGAGGTGATCAACAGGTCCGCCTGGCGGGGGGAAGGCCTCAACACCTCGGCGCCGAAACGTGCCAGGTCGTAGCGTGCCGTCAATACAGTCGCTTCTTCGACAAAACAGCAGGAGAGCCCGAAAAACATGGGCCACAGACTGAACTGCCGCGACCAGTTGACCAGGTAGTCGACAGTGCCCTCCAAGTGTCCGTTCATCTGTTTTTGGCTTCCGGACCCCATTCCAGTCCTCCTTTTCGCCAAATGTAGAACAGACCCAGCAAGAGCACAGTGATGAAAAACGAAATCTGCAGCCAGCCTTTCCAGCCCAAGTCCTCCCAGGCCACGGCCCAGGCGAAAATGTAAGCCCCCTCCACGTCGAATATCAGAAAGAAGATCGCCACGAGATAAAAGGGAACCGGATACCGCAAGCGGGCCGTACCGGTAGGAATAATCCCACTCTCGTAAGCCCGCGACTTTTCAACGCCGGGCTTCTTTTCACCAAGCCAGGCCGATAGTAACAAAAGCACACCGATCAGCACCGCCACTAAGAGAAAGTAGACGATCAGGCTAAAGACGCCCGGTACCCAAGGGGATAGGCCCGCTGTGGCAATTGGTTGCATGACAGTTACCCAAATAAAATAATTCAAATCAGTTAACGACACCTTCCGTATAAGTTCAGATTATTTTTTGCAATAACAAATTTCATTCGCCACCCATATCATCATCGCGGCTTACCTAGTTTCCATCCATAAATGGCCCTTTTCCGCAATTTCGGCGTCAATCACGCCGCGGGCGTGACAGGTCTGGAATCGCTTGTGCGGCGTACACGAGTACGCCTCCGCGCAATAGCGCTGATTTCCTCGAATTTGCAGAAAATGGCGCTTTCTGGATCGGAAACTAATCAGTGCCCTTAATGAAACCGTGGATGGGAACTACCCATGACTCCCTGCGCACAAAGCCGGGAATAATTGCTATATTAAGTGTATAATTAAATAGTTAAGTTGTTTGCCAGCCCAAACTCACACCAACCAATACATCAACACCATGGCGTCATTAGGGCATCCGCTGTGCGACACATGGCGCCTGACTGTAAAAATGCCCGCGAAAAATCATTGACCATCGGCTGCCCTTCAGGTAAAAGCGCTAAAAAACGCAAGATCATAAAGGGTTATGCTAGGCCAAGCCATCCCGACCCAAGGGGATGGCTTTTTTCATTTAGAGATGGCCCCTCTATTTACCTTACGGCATCATTCGGCCCAGGCCGGCGTTCCCGCTCTTGCAATCCTCGATCACGCCAAGGCGTGAGCGCTGCGCCTGCGGTTGTCCCGCCTGGCGGGACTGTGGCCTTGGCCGAGACCGAAATTTACCATTTCTGGGCAGACACCAGGGAGGAAATGGAATGCTGATAAAAATCGCCGTCTTTGCAGCCTACTTTCTTGTGGTTCTCATGATCGGCATCGTTGCCCGCACACGATGGAAATCGACCCCCGAAAGTTATTTTCTGGCCGATCGCAGACTCGGCACCTTGGTGTTGCTGGGCACCATGGTGGCCACCAACTTTTCGGCCTTCACCGTATTCGGCACCTCGGGCGCCGGTTACCGCGATGGCTATGCCTTTTTCCCGATTATGGGTTTCGGCACCGGTTTCATGGCGATCACCTTCTGGATCATCGGCCGCAGGATCTGGCAAATCGGCCGCAGCAGCGGTGTGGTCACGCCTCCGGAGTTGATCCGCCACCTATACGGCAGCCAGACACTTTCCTTCATTTTTGCTGTGGTCATGGTCGTCTTCACCATCCCTTATCTGGCCCTGCAGCCGATGGCGGCCGGATACGCCCTCGAAGAACTGCTTGGTCTACCGTATTTCGCCGGTTGCGTTCTGGTAACCGTCATCATCTTGCTCTATACCCTGCGGGGCGGCATGCGGGCAGTGGCCTGGACCGATCTGTTTCAGGGAGTGGTGATGTTCGTCATGCTCTTTGTATCCCTGGTGGTCGTCCTTCGATATCACGGCGGCTTTGCGGCAGCCAACCAAAAGATCCTGTCCCTTTCACCCGAGCTCTTCTCGCGTCCCGGCGGCCTGGGAAAATATTCACCGGGTATCTGGCTGAGCTTCATGATGCTCTGGTTTTTCTGTGACCCGATGTTCCCCCAGCTGTTTCAACGCTTCTTTGCCGCCCGGAGCCGGCGAACCATCGACCGTATCATGCTCCTCTATCCCCTGGTCTGCACGGTGGTCTTCATCATGCCGATTGCCATCGGGGTTATCGGCCGGTTGACGATACCGGGTCTGACCGGCAAACAAGCCGACCGCATTCTCCCGATGCTGATGACCTCGATATCGGGCGACGTCATGGCCACCCTGGTCATCGCAACCGGCATGGCCGCCTTGATGTCGACCATGGACTCCCAGTTGTTGACTCTGAGTTCCATATTCACGCGCGATGTTCTGCCGTTGGTGCGCCGGGAAAAAAAAGAAGAGAGCACAACCGGGCGGCTGTTCGTGGTCTTTCTCGGATTGATGGGCCTGGCCCTGGCCTACCGACCTCCGGCCACGATTCTGCAAATCGCCACCCAGACCTTTACGGGCCTTGCGGTCCTGTTTCCCACCGTTATCTTCGGTCTCTATTTCCGCCGCCGCTATGTACCGCCGGCCATCCTCTCCATTGTATGCGGGGAAGCCGTTCTGGTCGCCTTTTACCTGAAGTGGCTTCCCAGCGGTGTTTTTTTACCGGTCGTATGGGTCATGCTGACGGCCTTTGCGGCCTACCTGCTGCCTTATCTTTACCTGATATGGCGCGAAGGCGCCCTGGTCTTTTTCTGGCCGGCCTGGCTCCGCAGTCCTTTCACCTTCCTGTTGGGATCGATTTTTCTTTTATCAATCGACGTCTGGTCCTGGGGTAAAACACACCCTCTTTTGGGAGGCGTTCCGGCCTGGATCTGGTATTTCGTGGGGCTCTCGGCACTGCAAACGGCTGTTATGGCCGTGATGGTCCGCGGCCAAAAACGGCAGGGCCGTTGAGCCCGTTTGGCCCGTTGAGCCCGTATGGCCGTTTAACACTACTCGGTGCACAAGCTGGTAGCCCTTAAGCTATTGGCTCTTCGCCACTGGCTCTGAGCGTCTACCATTTTTACCGGCACAACCGGCCAAGCCGCTCCCCCCTTTCATTGTGGTCCGACCTTGCTTATGTTAGCCGAAGAAGGGAATCCGCATCGGCGGAAGACCCGGATGTGCCGGAAACCACAATCAGCAAGGATCCCATCGTGACAGGTCGTTTGACAAGGCTGCGTTATGATCACTTAACCGGTAGAATAGGGGGCGTCACCGCCGTTTGCTCGGCGCACCGAACCGTCTTGGAAGCCGCCATCGAGCAGGCGGCGGCAGACGGTAATGTGCTCCTGGTGGAGGCCACCGCCAACCAAGTCAACCAGTTCGGCGGATACACCGGCATGCGGCCTGCGGAATTCGTCACTTTCGTTCAATCCCTGGCGGCTGCCGCCGAATATCCCGTGGAGAAGGTGCTGATCGGCGGCGATCATCTTGGTCCCCATCCCTGGAGGAAGGCGCCCGCCGTCCAGGCCATGAATCGCGCCATAGAGTTGGTGCGCGAGTGTGTTTCGGCCGGATTCTGCAAGATCCATCTCGACACCGGTCTGGCGTGTGGGGACGATCCCGGATCGCACCTGCCGATGGAAATCACGGCCGAGCGGGCCGCCGTCCTTTGCCAAGCGGCCGAAGCGGCAGCAGACCGCCAGCCGGCGAGCCAACCCCGGCCGCTGTATGTTATCGGCGCCGAGGTTCCGCCTCCCGGCGGCGCCTTGGAAGATCCCGCTCAATTGAAGGTAACCACAGACGTGGAAGTGGCCCGCACCATCGCGGTGACCGCAAGGTATTTCAGATCGGTCGGTCTCGATGCGGCCTGGGAACGGGTGATGGCGGTCGTGGTTCAGCCCGGTGTGGACTTCGGCGATACCCGGGTCGCGCGCTACCAGTCGGAAAAGGCAGCCGCGCTGTCCGTCAGTCACGCCACACTGCCCGGCATCATGACCTATGAGATTCACGCCACCGATTACCAGACTCCGGAGGCTCTGGCAAAGATGGTTCGAGACCACTTCCCCCTCTTGAAGGCCGGCCCCTGCCTGACCAATGCCTACCGTGAAGCGCTGTTCGCCTTGTCTCATATTGAAACTGATTGGCTGACCGGCAAACACGGTGTCCGACTCTCCGGTCTAAGGGAGGTTCTGGAAACCGCCATGCTGAGCCATCCCGACCACTGGCGGTCTTACTATCGCGGTTCGGCGGCCGACCTCAAATTCCTGCGTCACTACAGCTGCCGGGACCGCATCCGCTACTACTGGGATTTTCCCATTGTCAGGCAGGCCGTTGATCAGCTGCTCGTCAATTTGGATCGTTCCATTCCCCTCATGCTTCTCAACCAGTATTTTCCGGACCTCTACCCGGCCATCCAGAGCGGGGAACTCCATCCAATACCCAAGTCGCTGACCCGGCAACGGATCCGCTCCGCCTTGGCACCCTACAGCGCCGCCTGCCATTCCCCTCTCTGATTGGTTTCCGTCCGTAAATGGCCTTATGGGGGCGAATTGATTTTTTTAACAGAACCTTAAGGAATGCGTGAGCATGAATAAAACTGATTCAGTACTCAGTTGACAAGGAATGCCGTACCCATGAGTAAAAAAGACCAGATCCTGCTATAGGCTTTAAAATAAAGGTTTTGGACTGCATTATCGGTCATCGAGAAACAGATCGAAGAAAAAATGAAAAATAATGGCCTTAAAAGGCTGGTAGGCGAGAGCCGCGAAGTATTGCGGCGGACTGCGATTCTATTTGTCCGGTGATGACCGGTCCGGTTTTCACACTTGCGCACGCTCGCACGAGTGTGTAAAAAAAGGATCACGGAAACCGCATCCGCAGGGCGATGGCAGAAACCGATGCCATCGCTCGTCATGACGCCGGGAAGTAGACGTGACCCCCAGTTTTACCCGGAAAGGGGCGCTCTTAATGCGGCTGATCATCAGCAAAAAGTCGCCCCCGACCGGTTTCCTGAAACACATAAATACGACAACACCGTCCCTGTCGTCATCTCTTTATTACATGGATATAAAATCGAAACGCACTGAGTTTTTCAATGGCGCCCGCGATACCCTGCCGCTGGTTATCGGCGCCATTCCCTTTGGCATCATTTTCGGTACTCTCTCCGGCGGTGCCGGGCTGT
>JBDNAO010000335.1:0-4866 GCA_039768375.1 Desulfobacterales bacterium
CGCTTGATTCGTGGAACAGCGGTCGACGGAACCACCATCGCCCAGATGGAACATTTGCGGGATACGCTTTTTTCGCAGGTCAGTTTTGAGAAAAAATACCATATCTCCAAAGACGAAGATTTTATAAAGAAGTTCTGGGAAATTCGCGAACTCTTTATAACCGGTCTCGATGACAATGAATATCGGATGGATACAGACCACAAAATCGAACTTTTTACAGAAACACGCCAATTGTACGACCAGTATGTCGTTTTATTCGATGAGGAAAACAAGCGCTTATCCCAAGGGAACCCAAAACCGAGCCGCGAATATGCGACGCAGAACGAAGCACTGCTGGACGGTATCGCCCTCCGGCTCAACGGCATCATCGCCATTGTACAAAAGGGCCGCGAAGAGAAAATTCTCTCGGCCGGCTTGATCAGTTCGCGGGTGTTCAATATGACCCTGTTCACGGCAATACTCACCGTGGTGGTCGGTACGCTGATATCTTTTTTCAGCACCCGCCGAATCAACCGTTCGATTGTGCTGCTGCAGAAAAAAACGAAGGAAATTGCCGAGGGCAATTATGTGCAGTTCCCCGCGATGAAGGGTCCGCCTGAAATCAAGGCCTTGGCCGACGATTTCAATGCGATGAGCGTAAAGCTCAAACAGCTCGATGAAATGAAAATCGATTTTATCAACCACTTGTCGCACGAACTACGAACCCCGCTGACCGCTATACGGGAAGCCTCTGAAATGCTGATCGAGGGCACCTACGCCAACGCACCGGAAAAAAAGCAGCAACTGTTGGTCATCACCCGGGAAGAGTGTGAGCGACTGATCCGATCCGTCAACCGGATCCTCGATTTTTCCCGCATGGAAGCTCACATGATGGAGTATAGCTATCAGGAAGTCAACTTGACGCCATTGCTGCAACAATCGGTACTGAAGCTGGCACCGATTGCGCAGAGCAAGCGAATTCAGCTTGAACTGAAGCCCCTGCCCGAATTACCGCTGATTGTGATGGACGAGGAGCGCATCAGTCAGGTGATGGATAATCTGATCGGCAACGCGCTGAAATTTACACCGGAAAACGGCCATGTGCAAATCATGGCGGCGCCCTACAACCAGTCAAAAAAGTTTGTTTGTGTGGCTGTTTCCGATACCGGCATCGGTATTGCCGCCGACTCGCTGAAAATCATCTTCGAAAAATTTTCCAGGGTCGAAACCAACGGACACAAAACCGCCGGTTCCGGCCTTGGGCTGACTATCGCCAAACACATCATCTCAGATCACGGGGGTGAAATATGGGCCAAAAGTGCGCCGGGAAGAGGCAGTACCTTTTATTTCGCATTGCCGGCTGCCTGATGTTAACCTGCCTATTGGCCGGTTGCCTGTATACGCCGGAGCGCTGGAAAACGGAGGAGCACCTCGCGACGGCCAACTATTATCTGGGCAGAGGCAATTTCAGCGCCTCGCTGAGAGAGAGCCGGGCCGTACTGAATCTTTATCCCCAGCTTTTGGGAGACCGGGCCCTCTTTCAGATCGGTCTCATATACAGTCATCCCGAAAATCCAGAACATGATTTCACGAAAGCCCGTGAGGCTTTCGGGGCACTCGTGAACCGGTATCCTGAAAGCCCGCTCAGGCCTCAGGCTGCAATGTGGATTATGGTCTTGCGGAACCTGCAGGACATGAAGAGTGTGTTGAGCGCTAAAAATCAGGAATTGGCCCGGTCTAAGAACCAACTCAGAAATCAGCTGGAAAAAGTGAAAAAGCTTGAGGCGCAGAAACAGAAAATCAACGAGACCAAAGAGGTTCATTACGAAAAGGCCATCGAAGACAAGGATCGACAGATCAAAAAGGCCATCGAAGACAAGGATCGACAGATCAAAGAGCTCGAGGAAAACATCGACCAATTAAAAGAGGTGGATATCAAAATCGAGGAAAAAAAACGCAAAGTCACTCCCTAAATCAAAATTTGCCGTTAAAGAGGAAGTCATGAACAATATTCTGGTGGTCGATGATGACCGCAATATTCTGAACGTGATCCAGATGCGACTCGAGTCCGAAAGCTACCGCGTTCTCAAGGCGCTCAATTCGAATCAGGCCCTCACTTTTCTTGGGGACAACGACATCGACCTCGCGTTGGTCGATTTGAGACTAAAAGACGAAGACGGCATCACGCTGATGGAAGATATCCATCGCGCCAACCCGGATCTACCCATCATTATTCTGACCGCTCACGGCAGTATCAACAGTGCCGTGGAAGCCATGAAGCGTGGTGCGGCCAACTACCTGACCAAGCCGTTCAACTATCAGGAGCTTCTGCTTCAGATCCAGAATTGCCTGGAGAAAAGCGAGTTGTCCAAAGAGGTCAACACGCTGCGAAATATCTGCGCTGTTCAGTTCGGATTCAAAAACATCATCGGCAGAAGCGAGGGGATGAAACGGGTCTTGGAGCAGGTAGCCCAGGCCGCCGAAACCGATTCGAACGTTCACATCGAAGGAGAGAGCGGAACAGGAAAAGAACTGATCGCCAAGTCACTGCATCTTTCCGGCCCCAGAAAAAAAGGTCCTTTCGTAGCCATCAATTGCGCAGCGATTCCGGAAACCCTTTTAGAGAGTGAGTTGTTCGGTTATAAAAAAGGGGCCTTCAGTGGAGCCGTGAGCGACAAGAAAGGTCTCTTCGTCCAAGCCCACAACGGCAGTTTCTTTTTGGATGAAATCTCTGAAATGCCTCTGAGCATGCAAAGCAAGCTGCTGCGTGTGCTGGAAGAACGCGAATTCTTTCCGGTCGGCGGTCAACAGACCATCAGGGTCGACACGCGGATCATCACGGCTTCCAACAAGAACCTCGAGCAGGAAGTCGAAAACAAAAATTTCCGTGAAGACCTGTATTACCGTATTCACGTGATTCGGATCCAGTTGCCACCCCTGCGGGATAGAAGAGACGACATTCCGCTTCTCGCAAAACATTTTCTAAAGAAATACGCTACCGAGATGAAAAAGGAGATCACCGGTTTTTCATCCGCTGCTCTGCAGAAACTTTTGCGTTACCACTGGCCGGGCAACGTCCGTGAACTCGAGAACACGATCGAAAGTGCCGTCGCCATGGGGGCCGGCAACGAGATCGGCGCTGAATTGATCCTGCCAAAATGCGAAGCCGACAATGAATGCATCAAACCGCTCAAAGAGGCCAAGGACGACTTTATGAAAAACTACCTGCTGCAACTGGTCGAATTCACGCAGGGCAACGTCAGCCAGGCCGCCAAACTCGCCGGCAAATACCGTGCCGATCTTTATGAACTGATGAAAAGATACAAACTGGATCCGTCCAACTTCAGGGAATAATCTGATTCTACCAGCGTCTCCGCTTCATCTGACCCCAGACGGTCGCGGCCCTGCGATGGTGTTTTGAAAGCCGGGATGACCGTGATTTAGAGGCCTATTTACCCCCCGGAAACCTCCAGATGGCGGCGTGCCGCGTCAACGACCCGCCCAGGGGCCTGTTGGCACGACAGCCTTTTTCCTCACCGAGTTCCATCTAACCGAATCCGGTGTTTCGACACCGCCTCTTCTTGTTCTGTTTTTTTTGAGCATATCGGTTCTGATTCCGGCTTGTCCGGTTGACGGTTTCGAGGGGCAGGTTAAACTGGCCTGGGATCCTGTTGAGAGTGCGGCCGGGTATGTGGCTTATTGGGGTACCTCCAGCTGAGATTATGCCGAAAGCACCGACGTCGGGCAAGCGACGGCATTCGAGATACCCGGCCTGCAGGAAGGACAAGTCTATTATTTCGCGGTCACAGCCTACAATGCGGACCACAATGAAAGCGTTTATTCCGAAGAACTGATGCACCTTGTTGCACTCCGCGATACGGACGGCGATGGAGTGCCGGACACCGAGGAAATAAACATCTATCACACTAACCCGGGCAAACGCGATAGCGACGGCGATGCCATGAATGATGAGTGGGAAATCGATTACGGAACCGATCCCCTCGTAGACGATGCCGATGGGGACCTGAATCGAGACGGCATCAGCAACCTGGAAGAGTTTTTTCGTCAAACCCAAACCGACAACCAGCGCCCAGGAGCGCCGGTATTGACGGAGCCGGGCGACGGGTCAGCAAACGTCGCTTTGGTGTCCGTACTTCGGTCCGACCTCTTTACGGACCCGGACGTCGGTGATTTTCACACCGAAACCCGTTGGCAGGTCAGCAGCAACACGGAATTTTCAGATCTGGTGCTGGATCTGCAATCGGCCACCTTCCTGACCCAACTGCCGTTGCTCGATTACATACTGGAGCCGGACCGTACCTACTGGTGGCGCGTCCGGTATTTCGACGACCATGCCGCCGCTTCCGAATGGTCCACCACGAGCTCTTTTATGACTGTCCTCAGTGCGGACGACGATCTGGACGGTGACGGCGTTCCGGACGCTCAGGAAGTCGGTTTCGAAGTGGATCTCGATGAAAACGGTGTGCCCGACCAAAGCCAGGACGAGATCAAAAGTGCTCTCACCTCAGCAGGTGATGCGTTGGTGAGCTTAAAGAGCCCACCGGCTGAAGGGTTTATAGAAACATTCAAAACCTCGGTGTCGAATCCAAACGATTCTTCTTCCGCCATGGGGCTTCAGTTTCCAATGGGGCTGGTCCATTTCAAGCTGGCCGTTCCAAACTCAGGTGACACGGCGACGGTCGTCATCTACTTCTCGGAAGCGCTGCCGGAGGGATTGGCGTGGTACAAATACACCCCGGCCAAGGGCTGGCACTCCTACGCCGAGCACGCTACAATTGCTGCCGACGGCAAATCCGTGACAGTGGAATTGCAGGACGGCGGTTTCGGTGATGCCGACGGAGTAGTGAACGGTATGATCGTCGATCC
>JBDNAO010000336.1:0-12476 GCA_039768375.1 Desulfobacterales bacterium
AGCAAAAAATAATTCCACATCTTGCTTGCCTTTTGTCCCGTCTACCGCGTTACATCCACCGACACGTATCTCGATATGCGCCGCTGAATGTGCCTTGCAGACGAGCCAAAATCCGGCGCAATCTTGCGGAATTATTTCTTACCGTGACCCTAATCTGCTGTTGACCGTTTTCCTTCGGTGCCAATTCCTCGACCGCCGTGTTCTCACGATTTCCGTCAATCAACCGCTCTTAGCACAATTCCGGTCCGGTTAGGCAAATAGAGACTGAGATGATGTCGGCCGGGCACGACATCGCCGGTGGTAAAATGCTCCTGATCCTTCGTCAGACGCCCGTGTCCGCCGAATTCAACACTATCGCTGTCCAGGATCATGCGGTACTTTCCGGGTGGCGTAACGATCCGATAATCGCTGTAAGAGTGGTGAGGGTGAAAGTTGAACACAAACACGAGGCCGGCGCGTTCGCATGCGATGATTTTATTTTCCGAATGCTCGTGAAAAATACGGGGACCGGGTGTATCCAAGAGCGTGAAGGTTTTGACCAGCACAATCATCTGCCTGTCGAACCGCGCCAGCAGGTGGTATTTGAGATTGATGTCATCCATCAGGTGCCACTGCCGGCGGGCATAACGATACGACCAGTTATTGCCCGGTCGCGGAAAATCGATCCATTCGGGGTGACCGAATTCGTTGCCCATGAAATTGAGATAACCCGCATCGGCAGTGGCTATTGTAATCAACCGGATGATCTTGTGAAGGGCCATGCCACGCGCTACCCGCAGGTTGTCATCGGCTACCTGCATATGTTCGTACATGTCGGCCCCGATCAACCTGAAAATGAGCGATTGGTCTCCCACCAAGGCCTGGTCGTGGGATTCGGCATAGCTGATGGTTTTTTCATCGGCCCGCTGGTTGTTCAATTCGAACCAGAGAAGACCCAACGGCCAATCTTCGTCCCGTGTCTCTTTAATCAGGCGGATCCAAAGATCCGGAACGCCCATGGAAAAGCGATAATCAAAACCGTATCCGCCACTGGCCTCCCGAACCGCGAGACCCGGCATGCCGCTGATGTCTTCGGCGATAGTGATCGCTTGTGGTCGAACCGCGTGAATCAAGCGGTTGGCCAGACCCAGGTAAACCAGGGCGTCTTCGTCCACGTTTTCATCGAAGTAATCCTGATAGGATGTGAAGGCCGTGCCGAGGCCATGATGCTGGTAGAGCATGCTGGTGATGCCGTCGAAGCGGAAGCCGTCGAACTGAAATTCATCCAGCCAATAACGGCAATTCGAGAGCAGAAAGTGCAGGACCTGGTGTTTTTCATAATCGAAAAGTCGAGAATCCCAGGCCACATGGTGGCCGCGGGGCCCCTCGTGAAAGTATTGGTAGGGGGTACCGTCGAATCGGCTGAGACCCTCGACTTCGTTCGATACGGAATGCGAGTGAATCAGGTCCATAAGGACTCTTAACCCGCAACCGTGGGCGGTGTCGACCAGGGCCTTCAGATCTTCCGGTGTTCCAAAACGGGATGAGGGGGCGAAGAAATTCGAGACCTGATAACCGAACGAGCCGTAAAACGGGTGCTCCATGACGGCCATCAACTGCAGTGTGTTGTAACCGGCAGCCACGATGCGTGGCAGAATACCGCGTGTGAACTCTCTGAAGCTGCCGATTCTTTCTTCATCCTGGGCCATACCCACATGGGCTTCGTAGATCAGGGGCGGCTCGCTCAAATGATGGGAGTTGTTGTTTTTCCACCGGTACGGTTCCGGCGGTCGCCAGACCTGGGCATTGAATATAAGGGTGTCCGGGTCTTGAACCACCCTGCGGGCATAAGCCGGGATCCGGTCGCCCATGCCGTCCGGCCAGTGGATCCGCAAGCGGTAGAGATGGCGGTGATCCAGTTTTTCAGACGGCAGGTGAATCTCCCAAACCCCGTCGGTGCCGGTTTTTTCGAGGGCAAAAGCTTTCTTTTCCGTCCAATCGGTCATGTCCCCGATCAGGTACACGGTATCCGCGTTGGGTGCCCATTCGCGAAATATCCAGACGTTATTACGGAAGTGCAGCCCAAAAAATTCGTGCCCGCTTGCAAAGTCGGCCAGGCTGACCTTACCGCCGGTGAGGCGGTTTTGCGTATTTTCCAGACGTGTCAACCTGCGGTGAATCGAACCGGCGTATGGTTTCAGCAATGGATCGTTTTCGAGAAGTGAGAGCATGCGCTTCTCAATTGGCTTCACGGCGGCACCAGATCTTGACTATGGTCTCGGCGAAGTCTCACGAGACCTGGGTTTACAGCGAGATGCATCTTTGGCGATTCAGACTTCCGCCGGCACGGTACCCGATTTGGGGATCAGCGGACGTTTGAGCATTTTTTCATACAGTTCCGTGTAGGCACGCGCAGTCCTGTCATGAGTGAATTCAGCGGCGCTCGTCCTCATCACGCGCGTGATCTGCCGAGCCTTGGTTTCAGAAGGCAGACCGTAAAAATCCATGGCCTGCTCAATAGCCCACAGCAACCCGGGGGCATCAAAGTCCTCGAATAGAAATCCGTTCCCGGTGTTGCGGTCGACGTCCAAGTGGGTAATCGTATCATGGATTCCGCCCGTGTCGTGGGCCACCGGCAGTGAACCGTAAATCGGCGCGATCATCTGCGGAAGACCGCAGGGTTCATAGAGCGAAGGCATGAGGATAAAATCGGAGGCGGCATAAGCCAGGTGTTCCAATTGTTCGTTGAAGTCACAGATCGCCACCCTCTTGTTAAATTGGTGCTGGCTGACGATATCCTGAAATACATGCTGGTAAGGGCCATCGGCCACGAACACCACCTCGAGGTTCTGCTTCCAAAAACCGGAAATCACCTTGTAGAAAATCTCCGCCAACAACTGGCAGCCTTTTTGAACCGGATCGAGGCGAGAAGGCCAGAAAAACAGCGGAGCTAACGGGTCTTGAATGAGGCCGAGATTGCGTTGCAGGAAGCGTTTGTTTTCCTTTTTTGCATCCGCATGGGTGTTGGGGCCGAATGATACCTTAAGGTCCCTGTCGGTCTGTGGATCGAAAGCCGGGTCAGGAGCATTCAGGATACCGGCCGCACAATCCGAGTTCCACTTGTTGACGATTTCATGTCGCAGGTGCGGTTGGATGAAATCCTGTGGGCCGCTGACGATCTCGTCGAGGAAATTGGGACTCACCGTGTTGATGAAATGGGCGGCAAAGACGCCGCTGGTGAGAAAATCGATCGGATTGGTTTCCCGCGCCGTCTCATAATCGGTGGCCATGGCCTCGAAAAAGAGATTCTGCCAGAAGAAGGCACCGTCGATCCCTCTGTCTTCGATCTGCGCTAAAGTCGCTTTAACCGTGTAGAGGTTGTGGATCGTAAAAAGGCACGGGATCCGCATTTGCCGTGCCATGGCGGGAATCAGACCGGTCATCCAGTCGTTGCAGTGAATCAGATCCGGTTCGACGCGCGGAACGATGGTGTTCATCACCTCGCGCTGAAACGCCAGGGCCAGTTTCAAGTTCTCTTCACCGTAGGATGAATAGACACGATTCAGATAAAAAAAGGCGCGGTCTTCCGCAAGGTGAACACGTTCATCGGGCATTTTGCGCCTGATGTGGTGCAACTCTTTTTTTAAAAAGGGCGTCACGTTGTCGCTGAAGATATTGCGGTAGTTGGGAATGGCGACGTGGATATCCGCGCCATGATCGAGCAAGGCGGTGATCAAAGCGGCCGAGACGTCCGCCAGACCGCCGGCCTTGGCCGTGAAGTAGTTGGGTAGACTGCCCATGCGATCCGGCAGGTATGTGACCTCCGGAGTGACGATGAGCACCCGTGGATTGCGCCGCCTGTTATCTTTCATCGCGGAGGTTCCTTTCCAAGAGGTCGCGACTCATTAGAAAAAGTTATTTTTTTGCGAGCCCCAAGAGGTCAGGCGGCCCAAGTCAAAAATTTCGGATTGAATTTAATACGCTGGTCGCCACGGGGGGTTACCCGGGCAGTGAATCCGAAGCGACCCGCGGTGTTGCAGGTTATCGAGCAACCGTAAAGGTAGATGCCGTTGCCCCTATCCTCTTCGACGCTCATCGGTTGGTTTTTGCTGGCCGACAAGGTGTCGACCGATTTCAGACTGCCGTAATACAGCTCGACATCGACTTCGTCCGGTTTGAGCTCGCCCAAATGGACAACAGTCGATACCCGGAAATCTTCTCCGACTCGAAAAGGCCCGTTCGCATCCCTTACCGGTATTTCGACCCGTATGCTCTTCCAATAGTTGCCGAGGCGTTCGTGCTGCCGGTTGAGTTCCCTGGCCGCCTCGGCCGAATTCTGCAGCAGCACGTGTTGATTTTTAGCCGCCCTGGTGTAGAATTTTTCCTCATAGTTTTTGACCATGCACTGGGCGCAGAATTCCTGCATGGCCATTTTGATCGACTGTTTCATCATATGGATCCACCGTGTCGGCGCATCGCCGTTTTTCCGTTCGTAGAAACAGGGGATCACCTCGTTTTCCAAAATGTTGTAAAGGGCCTGGCTTTCCACGGCGTCCTGGTAAGCGTGATCATCGTATTCTTCGCCGTTTCCGATTCGCCAGCCGCGATCTTCCTGGTACCCTTCACACCACCAACCGTCCATGACGCTGAGATTGAGCAAGCCGTTGGCGGCGGCCTTCATTCCGGATGTACCGCAGGCCTCCATCGGCCGGCGGGGTGTGTTCAGCCAGACGTCCGCTCCCTGGACGAGATGCCGCGTGATATTGATGTCGTAATCTTCGATGAACGCCACTCTATGGCGCACCGCGGGGCGGCGTGCAAACTCAATCAGACGCTTGATCAACTCCTTGCCTTCATTGTCTTTCGGGTGGGCTTTGCCGGCGAGGATAAGCTGAACCGGACGGGAAGAATTCGTAAGCAGCGCTTCCAGGCGATCCGGGTCATGCAGCAATAGGGTGGCCCGTTTGTAGGTGGCGAAGCGGCGAGCAAAACCGATGGTCAACACTTCCTGGTCGAGAATCGATTCGGCCGTTTCCATTACCGAGCGGGGTGCATTGCGCCGCCCGTATTGCTTGAGCATATGGCTCCGACACATTCGGATCATCCGGGAGCGGGCCATTTCATGCGAACGCCAGAGTTCTTCATCGTATATCTCATCCACGCGCTCGGTCATTTCGGTGTCCCAGGTATGCAGCTGCCAGTCCGGTCCGAGGTAGCGCTCGAAAAGCAACGAGAGTTCGATCGAGATCCAGGAAGCGATATGGACGCCGTTGGTGATGTGGGTGATCGGCACCTCGTCGTTCGGTCGCCCGGCCCACACATGGGCCCACATGCGGCGGGCCACGGCGCCGTGTAACTCGCTGACCCCGTTGCAGTACTGCGACAGGTTCATGGCCAGAACGAACATGGAAAGCGGGCTATCGATTCCGGAGCCGGGTGCTTGACCCAAGGCGAGAATTTCCCCGACATCGATGCCGAGTTTTTCCTCGAAGGGAGCCAAATAGGGTCGGACGCTGTCGATCGGAAACTCATCATGGCCGGCTGCCACCGGGGTGTGGGTGGTAAAGACCATAGTACGCGGAACGATCTCCAGGGCCGTTTTCAGCTCGATATTGTTTTTTTCCATCACCGCTACCAGCCGTTCCAATCCTGCAAAAGCGCAATGGCCTTCATTCATGTGACAGACGCTCGGTTCGATGCCCAACAGTGTCAACGCCCGCATACCGCCGATACCCAGCAGTATTTCCTGGGCCAGGCGCAACTTTTCATCACCGACATAGAGCCGGGCGGTTATTTCACGAATTTCGGCTGTATTTTCCGGCATGTTGGTGTCCAGAAGATACAATGGAATTCTGCCGACCATCAACACCCAGACGATGGCCTGAAACGGACCGTTCGGTCCCTGAACGGTAATCGTCAATTCATTGCCGGCCGGGTCTTTGGCACGCCGCACCGGCAAGTGATAGAGATCGGATTCCGGATATTCCTCCTGTTGCCACCCCGAGGGATCGAGAAACTGGTGGAAGTAGCCGCGGCGGTAGAGCATGCCGACGGCAACCATCGGTAAATTGAGGTCCGACGCCGCCTTGAGGTGGTCGCCCGAGAGCACCCCCAAGCCGCCGGCGAAAAAAGGCAGGCTTTCATGGATGCCGAACTCCATCGAGAAATAAGCAATGATATCGTCTTTACTGTATTTGGAGGTCGTTAAATCGCTCGGTTTGAGAATCTGGGCTTCAAATTTTTTCTTCACTCGTTCCATGTGCGCCAGGAAACTGGCGTCGTGGGATAGACCCTCGAGACGCTCTTGTCGAATCATGGTCGAGAACACTATTGGATTATGGCCGGACTCTTCCCATAATCGCGGATCGATTCGGCGGAAGAGTTCGATGGCATCGAGGTTCCAACTCCACCAAAGATTGCGGGAGAGTGTCTCGAGGAAAAGCAAGGGCTTTGGTGTATACGGAAACACCTGAAATGTTTCAAAATGACTCATAAACACGGGTCCTTTTTTCGGCTAAGGTAATTGGGTTAAGACGCAATCATTGGTCCATATTCATAAAGTTTCTACCTTTATATCATATTGTTTTAATGTAAAGGATCATTTTGATGATCGGTCATCTTAGGATCAACCCCCTGAAGGGATGGACGTTTACAGGCGGATAACGTCAACCAGACCCGCAGCAGTTCACTCACCCCCCAGGCTTGAGCATCGCAGCCGCGCGGTATGTGGGGGAAATCGCCGTCCAGAATCTCCGGCACGTGACCGATACACCCCTGGTTGATCAACTCGGTACTGCTGCCGAGCCAGGCCAAAGCTGTCCGGCAGCCATCTTTCCCATAAACCTCGGCCCAGGCTTCACAAAAGGAGGGGAAAAGCCAGGTCCAGGCCGTACCGTTGTGATAGGCCGGCTTGCGTTGGCTGTCTTCGTCACCAACATAACTTCCTTGGTAGGGGTGACGTGGGTCGTTGACGAGCCGTCCGTTGTGAAAGACCGCGATCGGACGCGCGACTTCTTTATCCGCAAGGCTCCTGATACCCCCGGGCACCAGCAACGCCTCGCAGGCCGCCAGAACCGAACGAGCAATGGTCGGGTCAGCGAGGGCACCCAGCGTCAGAACCAGCAGTTGGTTGGGTCTGAGAGCATCGTCCGGATCGGCGGATTGCGCCGCCGTGCCGGTCACAGCGTGCAGACAGTCTGAGAAATAGCCCCTGTCCTCACGAAAATAGAGCGTGACGAGAGACGATGCGACCTGCCGCCTGAGTTTCTGCCATCGTTTACGGCCGTTGGTATCGATTTGGGTCAGAAAATCCAACGCCCGGTGCCACAAGGCCTGAATCTCGATCGGGTACCCCTCGCGGGGGGTGGCGGCGGGGTGATTGGTGTCCATCCAGGTGAAGTGCGCCGGGCTGAAGATCAGACCGGAAGCCGGATCCATCCGGATCCCATTGGGAGTTCCGTGAATCAGCGAGTCTGCCATTTCAACCAGTATCGCGCGGATGGATCGGTCACTCCAGGTGCTGTCCAGAAATTCTTGACTGCCTTCGGCAGCCACCAGGTCGGCGCAGGCCGTAAAGAACCACAGGGGGGCATCGGAGGTATCACGGTTGCCGGCGTCCTGTCCGCGAATCATGTTCGGTATGGTGCCTTCTTTCTCGAACTGTCCGAACTGTTTCAGCACGGCTCGGGCGGTTTTCCACCGACCGGCGGCGACCAACCCGCGAACGACAATCAAAGAATCCCGACCCCAGTCGAGAAACCAAGGATAGCCTGCGATGACTGATTTCAGGTCACCGCGCCGAACGACATATTGATCGAGGGCGTTTTTAAGGGCATCGATGGGGTGCAACACGACAGCAGCGCCGGGCGATGGCGTCATTTGTATCGGTCGATCGGATGCAGCAACCGCTATTGGGTCGTCACCGTTCGCGACGATTCCGGCCGTCAGGGTTTCCGTCCGGTCACCCTCGAGAATCAGAGAAAAATAACCGGGGCTGAACAGATCCGAATTCGGGTCTAGACCGCGTTCGGCCTCCAGTGGATGGTGGACCATGTACTGCCATTCGGGTTCCGAAACGAATTTTCCCCTGGAGACCGTCATCTTAAGGATAACGGCCGCCGCGGGGGTGAATAAGAATCCGTCGGTCAGGCTTCGGATCGCGGCCGGCCAACGATTCTCCGGCCCCAGAAAGGCCTTGGTGGTTTCGTGAAAGCTGCGGAATTCAATGTCCGGCCGGAGAATCAACTGGACCGGATTGCGGTCTTCCAGCCGACGTCGGGCCATACCGGCCGGGTGGCGGAAAAATGTGAGCCGAACGGCATTTTTCAGCGGGAGCATTTCGGCGGTGATGCTCAAACCAATCGACTCTCCCTGACCGGTCGGTATCTGAAACCGCCATTTACCCGTTCGATTACCGTCATAATGAAATGCGGTCAGACAATCATTTCCAATTTCCTGCGAGTAACCCTGGTAGACCACCCAAGCCCGGCAGCGGGAAAATAGAACGCAGCGGTCTTCCGGGATCTCCGGGTCCAGATTGGCTGCCAACAGCGCATCGTAGCGGCTTTTGAGCTCACCCCAGGAAATCCCGGCCCGCAGCATGCCGCCCCGAGCGTTGGTGGCCAGAAAGAGATACGTATGGTGCAGCAGTTGCGAGCGGCCGAATAGTTGCTTTATTCTCACATCCTGCGGCCTCGACAGACCGATGAGCGGGGCTTCGATGTGCCGGCTGCTCTCACCGCCGAAGACGCTGAGTTTTAGGGTGAGGAAACAGGGTTTCCCGCGCGGCGGTAAAGGGGCAAACAGGGCAAAAAAAGACCCGTCCTCTGCCGGCAGTCCATCTTCACAGCCAAGGCTGCCTTTTTTATCCGTGATATAGGCCCGAAAAGGAACATCGACGCGAATCAGAAGGAAGTGCCCCTGCGGCAGCATGACCTGCCGGCGCTGATCCTGAGGCCATTGCCATGTGACGACTCGCGGCTCGTCGCCGCTTGGATTGAGACGCGCGCAGAAGCCCTTCGGGTCCCGGCGGAGTTCGCCGGCGGCCCGCTCCGGATCGAACGCGCCGATGTCCCCAGTTTCATTGTAGAACGTGAACACATCGAGCGCCTTTGCACGATATCGCTGCTGCAAGGACCGCTCGGGTGGTCGCAGAAAACCGGCGGTTGCTTTTTGAACCAGATCGAGGTCATCAGCATTGGGCGAGAGACACAGCACCCGGCACGGATCGAGTCGAATGAAAATCCGATCATCGTCGGCTTCTACCGTCACCGGTTGGCCGGTTAAGAGATCGAGAAACTGCGGCCCGGTCATGCCCGTTGCCGAACCACTCCAGACAGCGGTCCGCGGTTGCTGATCATCGAGGTTGACCGCAACGATCAGCTTTTTGCCGGAGGCCGGATGGCTGCGCAACAGGACCAGTTGATTGCCCTCCCCCTGTTGGATCAACTGAATATCGCCGTCCTTACCGAAAGCTGGATGAATTCGCAGCAGGGCATTGAGGCGGCGGATCTCAACCACCTGATTGATCTCGGCGCCCCAATTCAGCGAAGCCGCATTGTGGACATCGATTTTGTCGGTTGCAAACCATTCCACTCCGTTGGCGAAGCCGAAACCGCCCTGCTGTGAAGACAGGGCACACAGGGCCGTGCGCATCCGCGCATAGTTCGATGAACGGGCGGCCAGGCGCAAGTTGTCATGGG
Organism: Desulfobacterales bacterium; assembly: GCA_039768375.1. Lineage (GTDB taxonomy): Bacteria > Desulfobacterota > Desulfobacteria > Desulfobacterales > SG8-13 > JARFQH01. The sequence continues at coordinate 9,681 of JBDNAO010000336.1, forward strand.
TTTCGGCAAAGTGCACCATGATCCCATCTTGACGAGAAATCTCGAAGACCGGTGGCAGGAAGTATTCGATCTGGCCCCGGTCGTAGTTCTGGAACAGTTCGGAATACGCCCAGTTGAAATTTGCCCGGTTAAGCAGGTCGCGGGTCACCGAGAGTTTGCCGCCCAGACCCTCCAATAAAAAAATCGTTTCGGGATACTGCTGCCGAACCCGCGCGATGATATACATCCAGGCCGCAACCGGAATCATATAACCGGCATCGCAGCGGAAACCGTCCACACCACGCCAACACCATTTTAAAAGGACGCCGGCCATGTACTGCCAGAGGTCTCGATGGGAGTAGTCGAGTTTGGTTAAATCTTCCCACCGGACACCCCAGGCGCCCGGCACCTCTATCTGTCCGGCCGTGTCCCGCGACAGCCACTGGGGATGAGATTCGTGCAACCCCGCCGCCCAGCCGGTATGGTTGATGGCGATGTCGATAATAATCTTGGCGCTGCGGGCATGAACGGCATCCACCAGCTCTATAAATTGTTCCAGAGGTGTTGCCCCCGGATCGAATTCGGCCAAGGCCGGGTCGACATCGGTGAAGCTCAAGGCAGCGTAAGGGCTTCCGAAACGCCCCATGCGACCATAAGTGGTGGGGGTGGGATGAATGGGCAGCAACTGCAGGATTCGGCAGCCGAGATTCCCGATAATGAAATCCAGCTCTCCGATGAGGTTACGAAAAGTTCCGGAGGGTGGAATAACGGCGAACCCGGTTTGGTCGAGCGCGGTGATGTCCGCCGGATCTACATGCGGCTTGAAAGTTCCCGATTTGTTGGGACCGAATTGCCGTACGAAGGCATTGTAGATGATATTTGCACAACAGGTGTCCGCCGGTTCGACATTGACCGCGGTATTGGCTCCGGATGGCCACACCGGCCGAGACTCGCCCTCTTCGAGAAAGAAACATTTGGCCTCGAAATGCCCGGTTTCGCACAGGGGCAGGGTGATGCGAAAGTGTTGCGGGTCGATGGCCACCATGGGTCGATCGAACCAGTCTCGCCCCAGGGGAACTTCTTCTAAATGGACATTGCGGGCGATTTCGTTGCGGATCACCTTGCCCGATCCGATATTGGTCCTCAGCCAGGCACTGCCCTGCCGCGGTCGCTCTAGAGTCAGGTGAAACGTTAGGGTATCGCCACGGTATTTCAGGATCCGGCATCCGGGTGCCGGATCCTGGCGCAGCCAATCGCGTACGGTCATAACCTGTCGGGTTCCTCTTTTTAGGTGTTTTGAAATTATACGGAAAGGGGGTTTGGGCGAATCGGAGTATGCGGTGTCAAAAATACAGGTCTTTTTCGATAACCGACCCCTTTTCGACCACCGCTTGGGAGTCGCGGCTGTTTTTGATCAGGACCTGACCCGCGATCGTGATGTCGCGCTCGAATCGCACATCACCTTCGATTTTAAGTCTCTCGCAGTTGATCAGTGACGGTATGCCGGACCCGAAGCGCGCGTCGAAAAGATCGATTTTGGCGTAGTATTTGGAGTCGAGGTCGACCGCGAGGGTGTCGGGGCCTCCTTTTTTTTGCCGCTCAGGGTTGACCACCAGGCTGCCGTTTGAATCGAAGACAAAGCAATCCGATCTGACTGCCAATAGATCGCTGCACATTTTGACCGGAAAAAACCGCGAGCGGGGAACCCTGACGGCCGCGGCGCCGTCGAAAAGCGAGATTGCCGCACCCATTGCGGTTTCGACCTGGAAGACATCCGGACTGGATTTGTCCCGCGGATCCAGATTTTTGGGGTTGAGGATCATCGGCAGGTAGATCGCCTTTTCTCTTCCAATCAGCTCCTTCAAAAATTTAAGATTAATCCAGATGTTGTTGGTGTTGAAGAAACGGTAGCGCTCGATGTCCATGCACGCGTCTCTTTCCTCTTGCGGGCACTGGGCGATTTCCCTCAATATGAACCGGCCATTGGTCAGCCGGGCCAGATGACCGCCCTTGACGTCGGCGACCGTTTTTTCAGCCACTTCCATCATAAAAGGGAAACTGTTTTCGGCAAAATATCCCAGCAGGGCGGCATCCATATTGGCGCCGAGGTTATCGGAATTGGAGATGAAGGCGTAGACCACCCCCTCATCGATCAGGCGGTGAAGCATTCCGGATGTGTAAAGCGCCGTATACACGTCTCCGTGTCCGGGCGGATTCCACTCGATATCTGGATTCTTCGACCAGGAAGCCGGACTCAGATCGCTCTGCAAAATCTTAGGAAACTTGTGCTGCAGGAATGTCAACGGCGGATGGTTGGGATCTATTTTCTCCAGAGCGGCCAGGGTGTCGCGATGGGTGTTGAAACTGTTCATCAACGCCAGCTTGACACCGATGTTGCGCGCCTGCTTCACGATGATCTCGAGAAATGACTTGTCGTCTTTGACCTTGAGCAGACTCTTGGCACCGGTCAGGCCCATGCTGGTGCCCAAGCCACCGTTCAACGTAATCCGCACGGCTTTTTCAAACGCCTTTTCGCCCGCAGCTTTGTAGGGCGCCAAGTTTTCGGCGGATTCGATTTCTTCCGGCGCCACGGCCGAGATGTCCCGGTCGTAAATCAGACCGGTTTCACCTGTGACGAGCTTGCGATAGTAATAACTGAAGGTGTCGATGACTACCGAAGGCAGCCTCTCTTGCTTCAGCTTTGCCTTAAACGACGGTAGATGGGCAAACTCCTGGTCAGAAGTCATTTTCATTTATCTCCGGTGCAGCTCAACATGATGCCATCTGAAGCGGTTCACACAACTGGATCGATCCAGC
>JBDNAO010000337.1:0-2644 GCA_039768375.1 Desulfobacterales bacterium
AACCGCGGGGTCTGCGCCTCGCGTTCGTTGCCGTGGTCATCGGCGGTAAAATGCAGACTATCGACGCCGGTCTTCGCCAAGTCCCGCGCGCGGCCGGCCGCCCGCGCGTCAAGCGGCATCCCGACCAAAATCGCCACGTCCGGGTGGATACGGCGGACGGCGTCGAAGACGGTTTCGATCCCCGAGGCATCGGCCAGTTCAATGACCCGGCTGGCCCGGATCATGTCGCCGTGCTCCTTGAAATTGTCACGGGTCAGGCAGGGGATCAAGCTGTCGGCATACGGTCTCAAAGCCTCGGTGACATCTTGAGGCCTGACGAACATCAGGGTCCCCAACCACCGGGCGGCCTTGGCCGCCGACAGCAGGACAGGTTCGTTTATGACCAGATCCGTCGATAGTTGGAACAACAGGGGCAACGGAATCTCTTGGATCGGCGGAACCGGCGAGGCCAGAGACAGGTCCGGGTTGAATTCCAACCGGGTGATCCGGCGGGAGAGCTCGATGCTGGTGTTGATGTACTCTCGACCGTGAATGCCGTCGCGAGTCGGCCGCACGATCTCGGACATGTCGGTCCACATGCTGTCGAAACCGGGCCCCACGAAGGGACCGCGATAGCCCGCCCCGGAAACCGGTATTTTGCCCATGTGGGCCTGGTACCAGATTCGGTGCAGCGTGTCCGCACGCCAGTACTCGTCGCCCAAGGTGCGGTAATCCGGGTTGATCGTGCGGGAAAATATGCCCTTCGTGCACTCCTGGATGCAGCGGAAGCAGCTCATGCAGGTGTAGAGGTACTCGGGCTCGTCCATGGCACTCATGTGCAGGACGTTTTCTTTGAAGATATCGTAAACGCACTTCTTCTTGACGCATTTGCGACAGCTGCCGGCACAGTTTTCCCGAAACTCGATCGTCGCATACTTGCCGATCGGGTGAAATCGGGGTGCCGCCGTTTTCGTGTGAATCTGATACTTTTTAGGCATGGAAGTCTCCGATACAGTCTATTGATACCGGTTTTCAATCGGCTACCGGACTTTTTAACTAGAGCCCCTCACCCTCCTTGAAAAGGGAAAAATTCTCCTCCCTTTATCAAAGGGAGGCTGGGAGGGATTTTGAGTTCGATCGCATTTACACATCGATGCACTGGGGATAGTGTCTTGTCACACATACTTGTTTTATCCATTGTCGACCGCAGCTCGATATTTCGAGCCTGGGAACATAACAATGGACATCGTTAGTGTTGATTTAGGTTTCAGAGTTCGGGGCTTGTCCGCCCACCTAAGGGTCGCGGCAAGAAATAATGCCAAATACCAAAACACAAGCACCAAAATACAAATAAATTCCAAATTACAATATCCAAATCTCAAATAATATCAAAAACCAATAGTTTGGAATTTCGGATTTCGGTCATTGTGATTTGGTTGGTATTTGAGTTTTGTTATTTGAAATTTCGATAGCCGACACCTGACACCTCAAATTGCTTTCATCCCTCAACCCTGAACGTTGAACCTTGAACCGGGAACCTTATGTTCACCCCTCTACGGGCGCGGCAGGAGACCGGCCGCCGCGACAATATCGCGCACGACATCCTCCCACTCGATGGCCATGATGTGAATACCGTGAACCCCATCGATCTGACGGAGTTCGGCAATCGTTTCGAGGCAGATCTTGAGGCCCTCGTCAGCCGCCTTCTCCTTTGGGACGCCGCTCATCCGTTGAATCAGGTGCTCGGGAACGTCCATCCCCGCCACCTTTTGGGACATGTAGCGGGCCATGCCGGCGGATTTCAGCGGGGTTACGCCGGCCAGGATGTGAACCTTTTCAGTCAAGCCTTCTTCACGCGCCATCTTCATCCATTGTTTGAAGCGATCCATGTTGTAGACGCATTGGGTCTGGATGAAATCGGCACCGGCCTCGATTTTCTTTGCCAGCCGAATGACCCGATACTCGAAGGGGTCGGCAAACGGATTGGCAGCGGCTCCGATGAACATCCGCGGCGACTCCTTGAGCGCAAAACCGCTCATGTCGCTGCCGTCATCGCGCATGTCCTTGACCGTCCGCAGTAGATTCATCGAGTCGATATCGAATACATTCAAGGCGTCGGGTTGGCTGCCGAAGCTCTGGTGATCACCGGAAAGGCAAAGGATGTTTCTGATCCCCAGGGAATAAGCCCCTAGCATGTCCGACTGCAGCGCAATCCGGTTGCGGTCGCGGGTCACCATCTGCATGACCGGCTCGAGTCCCAGCCCCAACAAATGGACACTGGCGGCGATGCTGGACATGCGGACAATAGCCGTCTGGTTGTCGGTCACATTGACGGCATCCGCACATCCCTGTAATAATTGCCCCTTCTTGCGCACCACTTCGGGATCGGCACCGCGGGGCGGGCCACATTCGGCCGTCACGGCAAAGCCGCCTCCTGATAGAACGCTCTGCAGTCGACTGATGCTATCGGTCTTCATATTTCATGATCCTCTCTGATGAGTTTGCGGGGCCCGGAGGAAAGGCTGGCACACCAGTTCTTGGGCGGAAGATACACTTTCAGGTTGCTCATCTGTCCCAGGGCCGTCAATCGCTCGATGATCAGATGCCAGGCGCAGTCGGTATCCGGGTTGATCTCGCACTTGCCTTTGCGCGAGCCGCCGCAGGG
>JBDNAO010000338.1:0-3592 GCA_039768375.1 Desulfobacterales bacterium
TTGCCGGCGCCGGAAAGACCGGTCAAAAAGACGGTGAATCCCTGGCGGCCAGGCGGCGGGTAGGCTTTGTGGAGCTCCTCCAGGACTTCCGGGAACGTCATCCACTCCGGGATGTTGCGGCCGCGCTGCAGCCGTTTGCGGATGTCGGAACCGGAGAGGGAAATGGACTGAACCCCCTCGGGCACCTGGTCCGCCGGCCGGAACTCGTCCTCGAAGGGAAGATACACCATTTGCTCGAAGGGCGTAATGGTAACACCGATCTCGGTAGCGTGCTCCTCCGTCATCTGGCGTGCGGCCCCGGTCTGGTAAAATAACTGGCCGTTGTTGTCGACTCCAGGACCGGCGTGGTCGTATCCGATGATGAAATCCGTGCACCCGAAATTCTTGGCGATGATCACGTGCAGCAGGGCCTCCCTGGGACCGGCCAGGTGGGAAGACAGGGGCAGCAGGTTGAGCAGCAGAGAATCCGGCGGGTAATGGCGGCTGACAGCCCGGTAACAGCGCATGCGGGTGAAGTGGTCGAAATCGCCGGGTTTTGACATACCGACGATCGGCAGGACCAGCAGGTTGCCCCGGATTTGGCGCATGGCCTTGATGGTCATTTCGAACTGCGGCCGATGGATCGGATGCCGGGTCTGAAATCCGATGACGCGTTGCCACCCCATCCTTGCAAAGGCCTGGCGGATTTCTGCAGGGGCCAGACGCAGCGGTCGGAAGTCGAAGTGCAGCGGCAGGCTGGTGACCTCAAGGCTGCCACCGATGTAACAATCCCCGATCTTATTGAAAAGGTAGTTCACGCCCGGGTGGGCGGTGTCGGTCGTGCCGAATACCAACTGGGCTTCCTTTTCCTTCTGAATCGGCCAGATGTCTTCGACGTTTAGCACGCCCAGCAAAAATCCTTCCGGATCACGGATCACTACTGACTGCCCCACATCGAGTGTCCGGGCTTTGGTTTCCGAGACGTCCAGACAGATGGGAAGGGGCCACAGGGTATCGTCCTGAAGCCGCATCCGGTCCAGGACTGACTCGTATTCTGGCTTTTTCATGAACCCTTTGAGCGGCGAGAAAACACCCGAGGTGAGCAGTTCGAAGTCGCACAGCTGCCGTTCATTGAGCGTAATGTCTTGTAGATTGAGGGCAATGTTTTTTAGGAGTGCGGCTCGTTCCGCATCAACCAGAAGGTTGACGAGCTCACCGCCGTGAGGTTCAATGAGATTGGGCTTGTTCATAGGAGTTCAGTTTAGTCGGTTTAGCCCGTTGAGCCCGTTTGGCCCGTTGAGCCGGTTGTGCCCGTTTTGACCGTTGCGTGGGTTGGATGCGTTAGGTGAATACAATCTAATATGTTACATTAATTTCGTTTGTGTTGTCCAAAACTTTTTTATTCCGCTCCTATTGCCCATTTTTTTCCGTTAAACCAAAATGTCTGCCTGATTGAGTTTGACGTTCAGGCATGAAACCAGTATGAATGCCCGACCTCATTTCAAATGGAGAAGGCCATGCAAACCCGTCATCAGCTTCATTTCGGCGATGCCAGAAAGATGAAGGCCATCGGCGCCAACAGCGTCGATCTTGTCGTCACCTCCCCACCCTACCCCATGATTCAGATGTGGGACGCGCTGTTCACCCGTCTCGATCCGACCGTGGCCAAGGCCCTAACGCAAAATCGTGGCATGCTGGCATTCGAACGGATGCATGCAGCGCTGGACCCGGTCTGGGCGGAAGTGCACCGGGTGTTGAAACCCGGCGGCATCGCCTGCATTAACATCGGCGATGCGGTACGCAAAATCGGCGATGATTTCATGCTCTATCCCAACCACGCCCGAATTCTGTCACGCATGCTCACCATCGGCTTTCAGCCCCTGCCGCTGATTCTGTGGCGTAAACCGACCAACGCTCCCAACAAGTTTATGGGTTCGGGTATGCTTCCGCCCGGTGCCTATGTGACCCTCGAACACGAACACATCCTCATCTTGCGCAAAGGAGCCAAGAGAGACTTCTCAGCGGCCGAAGACAAACAGCGGCGCCGCGAAAGCGCTTTTTTCTGGGAAGAGCGCAACACCTGGTTTTCAGATGTCTGGATGGGTCTGATCGGCGCGACCCAGCGACTGGCAGACAACGGCATTCGAAAGCGGAGCGCGGCCTTTCCCTTCGAGCTCCCTTATCGCCTGATCAACATGTTTTCGATAAAGGGAGACCTCGTGCTCGATCCGTTCTTGGGCATTGGCACCACGCTGTTTGCTGCCATGGCGACCGGACGAAATGGCATCGGCTTTGAACTGGAGACCGACTTTCGAGAAACCGTCGCCGGGAGCCTATCGTCTGTAGCCTCGATCGCCCATCGGCGTCTCAGCGACCGCCTGGCAAACCACCTGGAGTTCGTCGAGCAGAGAACAGCCGCCGGTCGCCCGATAAAGCACCGCAACCGACCGTACGGATTTCCGGTGATGACCCGCCAGGAGATCGAACTGGTCTTTCATCGACCCACGATCGTTTCGCAAACCGCGGAAGACGCATTCCTCATCGATTACGACATCTTACAATTGGCGGATGACCAATGGCCACCACCTTCCCTTCCTGATAATCGCATATCTTCAAAGCGGCCGCGGACCCGTCCCACCCAAGGTTTGCTGTTCGAATAAATTCGCTGCGCGAATTTATTAATTTGTTTTTAGGAGAGTCGATTCGAAACGAATGCAGGTCGATTGGTGAGAAAATATGTCATTTAACGATGGGCCATGCCATTCAGTGTGGCGTCCGATGAACCTTTTATTCCCCGTTTCTTAACCTGTCGCCGCAGCCAGGCCATACCGGCGCGCCCTCTCAGATTGGACACCGCCACAGCCAGCGGCAGCAATCGCTCGGCCATCGGGGTCAGGTAGCAGATGCGGATCAGGTCGAGATAGAGATCGCCCAAGCGAGTGTTGTGCAGAATGATGTCGGCCCCCTGCCGGCGAAACCCCCAGCGGGCAGACAGTTTCTGCGCCGCGGGCGCCCCTTCCCTCAGAGTGACCTTCGTGTGAAAAGGTCCCGGGGGATCGAACGGGACGGTTTGCGCGTCGTGAAGCGCTGAAATTGCCGCCCGGGCCAGCCCCTGACGCCAGGGCTCGACCGCAAACTCTTGCCGACCGACTGACTTGTCGATCGAATACGTGTGAATACCCGGAATGGCGTCTCGTGCCTGGTCGCAGGCGACCGGACAGCCGGAAAAAAAAACTGGCCTTACTCCGTAAGACGCCACGGATCCCGCGAAAAGGTACACTTCCGGCAAAGGCTCTCCATTCACTTCCAGGCGCCGAATCCGCGATGTCAGCGTGTGGGCCATGAACCCGTTGGAACCCGAAGCGGCGTGCATCCCTAAAAAGAGCACCGCCTCGGCTGATCCCGGATCACCGATTCCCGGCACCGGACCGATCTTGTAACCCTGAACGACCCGCGCCCGGGAATCGATCATCTCGGGCAAGAGGTTGAACCCGGTGCGGTGAAAATCCTTTACGATGACCCGGTGCACTCCGTTGTCAAAAAGGGCGCGCACCACCACAGCGATATCGCGCGTCATCTCCACACAGGCCGCGACCCACTCGTTGGTTTTAAA
>JBDNAO010000339.1:0-13796 GCA_039768375.1 Desulfobacterales bacterium
ACCGACTCCTGCACGAACTGGTCGGCTCCAACCGTCCAGCCGTTCCCAACCTGGCGCAGGACTACCTCTACGCGTTGGACCACCCGATCGACTCGGCGCTACTCAGTGAACGGGTCAAACCGGGAGAGCGGGTCGCCATCGTGGTGAGCGATATCCCCCGCGCCTGGCAACGAAACGACGAAACATTGCCCCTGCTCATCGATTACCTCAACCGGGCAGGTATCAGAGACCGGGATATTATCATCATTATCGGAGTAGGGGCCCACCGTCCCAATACCAAAGATGAATTCGTCGAGCTCTGTACCAGGGAAATTTGCCACCGCGTCAGGGTGGTAAATCACGACGCCTGGCAGATCGAAAACATGGTTTATCTGGGCAAAACGAGCCGCGGGACCGAGGTCGCGGTAAACCGAATCGCGGCCGAAGCCGACCGGTTGATTCTCACCGGAGGGGTGATCTATCACTACATGGCCGGTTTCGGCGGGGGACGTAAAAGCATCCTGCCCGGTGTGGCGGCGCTGAAAACCATCCAGCAGAACCATTTGCTGGCTCTAACCGACCGGGTGGGCGGCGGCACAAACCCCAAGTCGGCAAGCGCCCTCACCACTGGAAATCCGATGCATGAAGACATGATGGAAATTGCCGCCTTTGCCAAGTCGGACTTCCTATTCAACGATTACCAAACTTTTTTGAAAATGCTTTTGACCCCTTCCCGGACACCCTCTACGATGGAATCCTGGGATTGATCTTTGGCCGCGTCGCCGGCCTTTTCCGTCGTGTCCGTCAAGAAATCATCCTTTTCTTTCTGGGCCGGTTGCGTGGTCTGGTTGGGGGGCATTTTGCCCATTGCCGGCATTTCCATCATGCTGACACCCGCCGGCAGCTGGTAGTAGGCCATGGTCAAGGAAGGCTTTTCGACGCTCTGGAGCGTCATATCTTTTGAGTAGCGGAGCATGCCGCCGCGCTCTTCCATTTTTGCGGACTTGAGGGATTGATCCAGTCTGCGGGCGGAATCTTGACCGAGCATCTGCGCCATGCGCGCTGCGAACACGATCCAGCCTTGATGAATTTTTATAATGTCCGGATGACGGCTCAACACGATTTCATCTTTTTGTATCTTACCCGCAGAGTCCTTAAACTCGACTTCATATACTTTGCCCTTGTAGCCGGCAATGGTTTCATAACGGCCCGTATCCGTGAATTTTTGCTGATCGCCTTGTGCGCCTGATGGTTTGGCGCCTTTCGCGAAGCTCTTCATGATACCGGACACCTGGTCCATGTCAAAAGCCGACCATTTTCCCTCTTCCTTGCGCACCATGTATACTTTTTGGTTGGTCAGCAGCATGTAGGTGTCTTTTTCATTGGTATCGATGCGAACGTGTTGGTCATCACGAATACTGAGCTTGGAAACGGCACCATCACTCATTTTCCAGGTTGCAACAACGTCAGCCCAAGCGAGATTGGCGGAAAACAGAAGAGCGATTGTTCCAAAGATCAAAGCGCGCATAAGAGACCTCCATAAATCTAAGTACGATTCCTGTTTCTTGAATGAAATTTAACAGTTTTCTCTTCGATCAAACTGGATGCTTGCGGCCAGAGGCTGTCCTCATACCTGATACGACCACAGCACTCATTTGTAAACCTGTTTTCGTCATCTTTATAATCATAAACAGGCATGTTTTGACTAAGCCGTCACCTTATCGACAATATTCAGCGTGTAATCGATGTCCTCGGCCGTGATGTGGTAGTGGGTGACGGCCCTGAGCCGGCGCTTCCCGGTGGGAAGGACGTGGATTCCCTCCGCGGCGAGCACTGCGGATAGACGATCAGCCGGCAGATGGTCTATCTTGCTGTCGAAGAAAACGATGTTTGTTTTCACGCGTCCGATATCGATTGAGATGCCCCTTGATTCGGCCAGGCCCTCGGCAAGGCGCCGGGCTGTGGCATGATCTTCGGGCAGCCGCAGGGTCATTTCCGTCAGCGCCACGATGCCGGCGGCGGCCAGCACCCCGGCTTGACGCATGCCGCCGCCGAGAACTTTGCGGGCCCTGCGGGCCTTCTCGATGAATTTACGGGTCCCACAGACCACGGAACCGACCGGCGCTGCCAGTCCTTTGCTCAAACAAATGCTGATCGAATCCGCCGGAGCCGCCAGCTCTGCGGCCGCTACGCCGAGTGCCGCGGCGGCATTGAACAGCCGTGCCCCGTCCACATGCACCTTCAGACCAAGACGGCGCGCCAGTTGGCGGATCGACTGCAGGTAAGTCGTGTCCAGGGGGCTGCCGTAACAGCGGTTGTGGGTGTTTTCGAGGACGATCAGACGGGTTCGCGGAAAATGGACGTTGTCCGGGCGGATGGCCGCTTCGATGTCCTCCAGGAGGATTTTTCCATCAGGCTGATTGAGGACGGTCCGGGGGTGGATGCTCCCCACCGCGGCCGAACCACCCTGTTCGTAGTAGAATATGTGCGCCTGATCGCCCAAAACCATCTCGTCCCCCCGGCCGCAGTGGGTCAACTGACTGACGAGGTTGGCCATCGTCCCGCTGGCCACAAAAAGCCCGGCTTCCTTCCCGAGCCGTTCGGCCGCCAGTTCCTCCAGGCGTCTGACGGTGGGATCTTCGCCGAAGACATCGTCTCCGACTTCCGCCGTCGCCATTGCCTGACGCATCGATGCCGTCGGCAAGGTGATCGTGTCTGACCTCAGGTCGACTCGTCGGTTGCTCATTTCCTGCTCCTCTAATTGCTTGTTCGTGTTTTCAGCGGTTACTCATTAAAGGATATCGGGTCTGTCCGCAAGAAATTTCACACCAAGACGTGATGAGGATCGCTCCTGGTGTCACCGCGCTCCTTGACGAACCGCTCCGGAACCGTGTATGAGAAAATGCAAGTGTACACGAAGAATGTCTTGCCAAAGGCGGTTCGACGGGTCTCACGGACCGGTCATCGCAGAATTTCTGATGCGGGACGCCATTTCTCGAAATCAAGCGGCAGACTTTTTGCCGCAAGGGTCGAGAGGGTCCCGTCGTAAAAAAGCGGGATAATGCGGTGAGCCTGACAATCCGGTTACCGGAGTGAGCCTTTTGATTACTCCGGTGGTGGTGGGACGACGGGCAGCGCCGAGATGGAGATCGTTGCGACATCCTCGATGAAAGGGAGCAGATCATGGGCAAACTCTTGTGGCAACCATCGGAGCAAAGAATCAAGGCCAGCAACGTGTATCGTTTCATGAATGCGATCAATGAGCGATTCGGACGGAATTTCACGGAATACGAGGCCCTTTACCGGTGGTCGATCCAAAATATTCCCGATTTTTGGGCCACTCTGTGGGATTTTGCCGGCGTCATCGCTTCTGAGCCCTACGAGCAGGTGATCGATGATCTGAACAAGATGCCGGGGGCCAAATGGTTTACAGGGGCCCGGCTCAACTTTGCCGAGAACCTCTTGCGCTATAGGGATGACCGGTTGGCCCTGGCCTTCAAAAGCGAGGCTCAGGAGGCCGTCTACCTGACCTATGCCGAACTCTATCGCGAGGTGTCGCGCTTGGCCAAATCTCTCAAACAGGCCGGTGTGCAAACCGGCGACCGGGTCGTGGGATTCATGCCCAACATGCCCCAGGCGATCATTGCCATGCTGGCGGCAACGAGCATGGGCGCCGTCTGGTCTTCCTGCTCGCCGGACTTCGGCATAAAGGGTGTTCTCGACCGCTTCGGACAGATACGGCCCAAGGTGCTCTTCACGGCCAACGGGTATTTTTTCAAAGGCAAACAGGTCGACTCGCTGGAGCGGATCGGCACCATCCTGAAACAGCTTCCGTCCATCGAAAAAGTCGTCGTGGTACCTTACACGCAGGTGGATCCTGATATCAGCGGCGTGCCCAATGCGGTGATGTTCAGCGATTTCATCGCCCCGGAAACCGATCTCGACATCGAATTCGAACAGCTGCCCTTCGACCATCCGTTGTACATCATGTATTCTTCCGGCACCACCGGTTTGCCCAAGTGCATGGTCCAGTGCGCCGGCGGCATTTTGATCCATCATCTGAAGGAACTGATGCTGCACACGGACCTGAAGAGAGAAGACCGAATTTTTTACTTCACCACCTGCGGCTGGATGATGTGGAATTGGCTGACCAGTTCTTTGGCTGTTGGGGCCACCGTGGTGCTCTTCGACGGCAACCCGTTTCACCCCCACCCCGGTGCGCTCTGGGAGATGGCCCAGAACGAAAAGGTCACGGTCTTCGGCACCAGCGCCGGGTACATTGCCGCCCTTCAGAACGCCGGCGTCAAACCAGGAAAAACGTATGACCTAAAGCCCCTCAAGGCCTTGCTTTCCACCGGTTCGCCGCTCTCGATCGAAGGGTTCGATTTTATCTATACCGACGTCAAATCCGATTTGCAGCTGGCATCGATCTCGGGCGGCACGGATCTCAACGGTTGTTTTGCGCTGGGAAACCCGATGGGCCCGGTCTACGCCGGCGAGCTTCAGTGCCGGGGGTTGGCCATGAAGGTGGAGGCCTACGACGAAAAAGGCCGTCCGGTGATCGACAAGCAGGGTGAGCTGGTGTGCTCGAAGCCGTTTCCATCCATGCCGATCTACTTCTGGGACGATCCGGACGGCACCAAGTACCACAGCGCCTATTTTGACGTGTATCCCAAGGTGTGGCGGCACGGGGACTTCATCATGATCAACGATCACGGAGGGGTTACCATCTACGGCCGGTCGGACGCCACGTTGAATCCCGGCGGGGTGAGGATCGGTACGGCTGAAATATACCGCCTGGTCGAGCAGATCGAAGAAGTCGAGGACAGTGTCGTGGTGGGGCAGAACTGGAAAAATGACGTGCGGGTCATCCTGTTTGTCAAAATGGCGCAGGGTTGCCGGCTGACTGACGACATCAGGAGCAAGATCCTGCGCATGATCCGCGAAAACGCTTCGCCGCGCCACGTGCCGAAGAAAATTATCAGCGTTCCGGCCGTCCCCTACACCCTCAACATGAAGAAGGTGGAGCTGGCGGTGAAGAAAATGATTGAGGGCAAGCCGGTGCTCAATCGCGATGCCTTGAGCAATCCGGATGTCCTCGAATTTTACGGAAACCTGAAGGAGCTGCAGGAGGATTAGTACGAAAGCAAGGTGGGCACCTCCACCCGGATGACCGGTTTCGAAAGACGGCTGAAACTCGCCGCCAACGGGGTCTAAAACCGGACCAGTCCCGTCTTAAAAAAAGAGTTTGGATTTTTACTTCAAGTTTGTGCTTTTCATGTGGCATTATCATTGGGTCCGGTTCAAGGCCCCGGCGACTTAAACAGTCAGCCGCTGTTCACAACCGCTCATCCGGGCTCCGGCGCGTCAATTTCATGAACCGTGGTGGCATAAAGAGCCAGGCGCGTTTAATACTCAAACCAGTCAGCCCGTTTTGAAGGGGGCCAATCATCGTCTGGCAGCTGGCGTGGGTTGCCGTCGGCAGGAGGTCATCATGGAGGAAGCCTTCACAATTCATCCGATTGGCGTGATCCACAACACCGACGACGAGGTTCGGATCGAGATCTATCCTCCCTACACGGCGGGGCTGCTGGGGATGGAGCAGTTTTCACACATCAACGTGCTGTATTGGCTGCACCTCAACGACACGCCTGAGGCGCGCGGCATCCTGCAGGTTCAGCCGCGCAAAAATCCCGCCAATCCGCTGACCGGCGTTTTTGCGACCCATTCGCCACGCCGGCCGAATCCTATCGCCCTGTCGCGATGTCGCATCACAGCGGTCACTAACGACAGCATCGTGGTCGATCAAATCGATGCCCTTGACGGCTCACCGGTCATCGACATCAAATCCTTTTTCCCCCACGACAACGAAGGGCCGGTCAAGGTTCCCGACTGGCAATAACCTTGCGCGGGTTTTCGCCGTCGGGGATAGCCGCCGACAACACAGCCATGCCAGTCGATCTCGTCGGTCAGATAGAGCACATCACTTACACCAGCGAAGAAACCGGCTTCACGATCGCCCGGGTAAAGGTAGAGGGGCGGCCGGATCCGGTCACCGTTGTCGGTGGTCTGTTGGCCCCGACTCCCGGCGAAGTTCTCCAAATGACCGGCGAATGGGTGCGCCATCCCAAGTACGGCGAACAGTTCCGGGTCGAGCACTATCAAAGCAGCATCCCCGCCACCGCCGACGGCATTCGAATTTACCTTGGATCCGGTATGATCAAAGGCCTCGGACCGGTCATGGCCCACCGGATCGTTAAAAAATTCGGACGGGACACCCTGGAAATCATCGAAGGGGCCATCGAGCGCCTGGCCGAAGTCGAGGGGATCGGCAAAAAGCGCATCGCCATGATTAAAGCGGCCTGGGACGACCAGAAGGAAATCCGGGATGTCATGATCTTCCTGCAGTCTCACGGCGTGAGTTCGGGGTACGCGACCAAAATTTTCAAGCGCTACGGCAACCGGTCGATTGCCGTCGTCAAACAGAATCCATACCGACTGGCGTCCGACATCTTCGGCATCGGTTTCAAAACAGCCGACCTTATTGCGCAGCAGCTCGGTTTCCCGCCGGATTCCGAGCTTCGGGTGGCGGCCGGGATCCTCTATGTGCTCGATCTATTGTCCGGTGATGGCCACGTTTACGCTCCCCGGGAACATCTCGTGGCCGAGTGCCGCAAGGTACTGGACATCGACCATGAGACCGTACTCAAGGCCCTTGACAAGTTGACCGCCGAACGGCGCATCATCGTCGAGGATATTGAAAAAAACAAGGGGAGCGCCGGGCAGAAAGAGTCGGCGGTCTATCTAGCCCATTTCTTTGCGTGCGAGACCGGTCTTGCCGCGCGCTTGAAATTTCTCCGGACGGCACCCAAGAGCCTGCGTCCAATCCGGGTCGAAGATGCCTTGGCATGGGTGCAGAAGCGGCTGGCCATCGGGCTGGCCGAAAAACAGGTCAGTGCCGTCAGGGCCGCACTGACGGAAAAAGTGCTGGTGATCACGGGCGGTCCGGGAACCGGCAAGACCACCATCATCAACGCGGTTCTACAGATTTTCACGCGGATGGGTGTCAGGGTTCTGATGGCGGCGCCCACCGGGCGGGCGGCCAAGCGCATGAGCGAGGCCTGTGGACATGCGGCCCGCACCGTTCACCGGCTGCTGGAATACAGCCTGGCCAAGGGCGGATTTCAGAGAGACGAAAACGACCCTCTGCGGTGTGATCTGCTGGTCATCGATGAGGCCTCGATGATCGACACCGTCCTGATGTATCACCTTCTAAAGGCCGTTCCGGAGGGCGCCACCTTTGTCCTGGTCGGCGACGTCAATCAGCTGCCCTCGGTGGGTGCCGGAAACGTTCTCAAGGACATTATCGATTCGGGGCTCACCGCGGTCGTGGAGCTGAGTGAGATCTTCCGCCAGGCCCGGCACAGTCGCATTGTGGTTAATGCCCACCGGATCAACAGCGGCCTGTTGCCAGAGTGGGCACCGATCTCTTCGGACGCACCGGCGCTGTCGGATTTTTATTTCATCCAACAGGACGATCCCGAAAAGGTTCTGGACCTCATTCTGGAGCTGGCAAAAGAGAGGATTCCGCGCCGGTTCGGTTTTGATCCGTTCGACGACATCCAGGTGCTCACACCCATGCATCGGGGTGTGATCGGTGCCGACAACCTTAACCTGCGTCTTCAGGAAACGCTCAACCCCGACCGGGACCTGATCAGACGTGGGGATCGCGAACTCCGGCCTTACGACAAGGTCATGCAGATCAAAAACAATTACGATAAGGATGTCTTCAACGGGGATATCGGGCGGGTCAGCCGCATCGATCCGAGCTGCCAAGAGGTCGTCATCCGTTTCGATGACCAGGCCGTGACCTACGCTTTTTCGGAACTCGACGACATCATCCTGGCCTATGCGATTTCGGTCCACAAATCCCAGGGCTCCGAATACCCGGCGGTTATCATCCCGGTGACGACCCAGCACTTCCTGCTGCTGCAGCGCAACTTGATCTACACGGCGGTCACCCGCGGGCGCCGTCTGGTGGTGATGGTCGGCACCCGTAAGGCCCTCGCGATCGCCGTCGGCAATGCCGAGCCCCAACGACGCTACACCCGGCTCAGGGATCGTTTAGCAAGTGCCGACCTGAACGGCCATCCGGTCGTCAAATAAAATTCCCCGCTGTGTTGCAGCGGGGAATTTTGTAACGGTTTGTCATGTTTACTGATTGGACCGGAGCCCTTCGATCAGCGGGTCATTTTGGCGACAATGAAACCGGATTGACCCCGCTTCAGCAACAGCATGATCGGGTCACCTTTTTTGACCTGGTTCAACTGTTTGCGGAAATCTTCCATCCCGGTAACCGGCTTGCGGTTGATTTCCTTGACCAGGTCGCCTTGCTGAACGCCGGCTTTATCGGCTTTGCTGCCGCTTTCCACACCGGTCACCAGAACGCCCTTCTCGGACTCGTCATATCCGAGCCGCGCGGCCATGTCCGGCTCCAGTGACTGCAAGCTCAACCCCAACTTGTCGTCGCTTTCCGCCTCTTTACTGGCCAGCGTCTGCTCTTCCTGGCGTTTGGCGGTTTCGACCGTGACCGTTTTTTCCCGGCCGTCACGCATGATGGTGATTTTGGCCTTCTGCCCCACTCCTAAAGCGGCAATCCGGCGCGAAAGCTCCCGGCTGCTGGTGACCGGTTCACCGTTAACGGTCGTGATAATGTCATTGGCCTTGATTCCGGCCTTATCCGCCGGGTCGCCCTCGAAAATCTGGGTAACCAGCACACCGCTTTCACCTTTGACCTTGTAATATTCGGCAAGTTCGGGTGTCAGGTCCTGAATGCCGACGCCCATCCATCCGCGGGTCACCTCGCCTTTGCTTTTCAGCTGGGCGATGATGTCCTTGGCCATGTTGATCGGGATGGCAAATCCGATGCCCTGGCCGCTGGCAACGATAGCCGTGTTGATACCGATCACCTCGCCGTTCATGTTGATCAACGGACCGCCGCTGTTGCCCGGGTTGATGGAAGCATCGGTCTGAACGAAATCGTCATAAGGCCCGGAGCCGATGATGCGCCCCTTGGCACTGACGATACCGGCCGTGACCGTCTGCTCCAGTCCGAAAGGGCTGCCGATCGCCACAACCCAGGTGCCGACTTCCTGGGCGTCGGAATCGCCAACCGGTAGGGGAACCAGGTCTTTGGCGCCCTCGATTTTTATCAGGGCCAGATCGGTTTTCGGGTCGCGACCCACGACAGTGGCCTCATACTCTTTTTCATTTGACAACCGGACCTTGATTTGATCGGCTCCTTCGACGACGTGGTTGTTGGTCACGATGAAGCCTTCCTTGTCGATAATGAAGCCAGATCCGAGACTGCGTTGCTTGAAGTCCTTCGAGGGGCCTTCCTCGAAAGGCCCGAAAAAATCTCTAAACGGATCGCGTTCGCGACCACCGAAGGGGTTGCCGAAAAAGTGCCGGAACACCTTACCGCCCCCCTGGACTGTTTTCTCGGTTCTGATGTTGACCACGGCCGGCCTGGCAACCTCAGCTAATTGGCTGAAGTTTTCGGGTACCATAAGCGGGGCATCTGCGGCTGCAACCTCGGGCGTGAAGATCCCTGCCTGAAAAGCGAACGTGACGAGAAAAACGAAGACGCCGGCACTTGTCCTGATTCTTGACCAACTCATACTTGTCCTCCCTGGTTCAATACTCCCTGCCGTCGGGTCCGGCAGTTTAAGGGTCGATTCTGCAGCCGAAAGGGGTTCTGGGGTCATTGTAATGTGTTTTACTGAAACCAATCTAATATATAGCGCAATTTTGTTCTGGCAACCCCTTCGGCAGCGGTACGTGACGATATTGCGGGGAGGAAAGTAGCACCTGAAGGCTACCGGAAGCTGACCGCGACATTACCGTTTCGTCGCCTTCCCTAGTGCAGCAAGACGATGAAAGCACTGCCCGCGTCGGGGCGGCTTTCAACTGTTCCACAAGGTTTGTTGTGCCCATTTCAGCTTGACTTTTCACAAATTGTGGCTAAAATTAGCTTGTTTAAGCCAATAAGGTTTATTTATAAGGTTTATTTCTTTTTCGACAATGACCGATGAGGTAATGAGTATGCCCGTATACGAATTCGAATGCAGCTGCGGTGAGGTAACAGAGGAACTGACGAAGATGGACACCCGATCGATTGCCTGTCCCAAGTGCGGTAAAAAGGCTAAAAAAATCATTTCGGCGTGTTCTTTTGAGCTCAAAGGTGGCGGATGGTATGCCGACGGCTACGCCTCCAAGAAAAGCGGCTCGACATCGGAATCGACAAAATAGTTCGGTACCATATGATTTTGGCTTTTTTGGGGAAAGCCTTCCGGTCTTGAATTCGGTTCAATGGAGCGCAGTGGTTCAATGATGAACGCTGCGTTTTGTTGTTTTTTGACCATTGACACGAATCCGGCGCAATCCCGTGGAATTATTTCTTTCCGTGACCCTATTTTCCTGTCGTGACCCCACGGCCGGCGGAGAGGCAAATTAATGGAATCGACGCTCACGCCCCTTACCGCGATCTCACCGGTTGACGGACGCTACCGCAAAAGCACCGAAAGGTTGAGCGTCTTTTTTTCGGAAGCGGCGCTGATCAAATATCGCCTCATGGTTGAGGTGGAGTATTTTTTAGCTCTCTGTGACTTGCCTCTGCCGCAGCTGACGTCGTTTAACGATACTCTGACGACGGTGTTGCGCCAAATTTATACCGACTTTTCCCTCTCGGATGCACAGCGGGTTAAAGATATCGAAAAAATTACCAACCACGATGTCAAGGCGGTCGAGTATTTTCTGAAGGAAAAGTTCGATCAGCTCCACCTCACGCCATTCAAGGAGTTCATCCATTTCGGGCTGACCTCTCAGGATATCAACAACACCGCCTTACCGTATGGGCTGAAGAAGGGCTGGCTGGATGTCGTCAAACCGGTCCTCATCGAGGTGATTGACGTTTTAACGGACAAGGCCCGACGCTGGAAAGACATTCCGATGCTCGCACGCACCCACGGTCAGCCGGCATCACCCACGCGCACCGGCAAAGAGATCTACGTGTTTGTGGAGCGTTTGAACCGTCAGCTGGCACTCTTCGATGCGGTGCCGTTTACCGCCAAGTTCGGAGGGGCGACGGGCAATTTCAACGCCCACACCGTGGCCTATCCGCAAGTCGACTGGTTTGTCTTTGCCGACCGATTGTTGCAGGAACGGTTGGGATTGGTGCGCTCCCGCAACACGACCCAGATCGAACACTACGACAACCTGGCGGCCTTCTGCGACAACCTGAAACGGATCAACACCATTTTGATCGATCTGGCGCAGGATGCTTGGTCTTATATTTCGCTCGATTATTTCAAACAACAGATCAAGGCCGGTGAAATCGGCTCTTCCGCCATGCCACACAAAGTCAATCCGATCGATTTTGAAAACGCCGAAGGCAACCTGGGGGTTGCCAACGCCCTGTTTGCCCACTTGTCCACCAAACTGCCGGTTTCGCGGCTGCAGCGCGATCTCACCGATTCCACCGTGACACGCAACATCGGCGTGCCGATGGCTCACACGCTCATCGCGCTGAAATCGCTGCAGCGGGGTCTGGATAAGCTCATTCTCAACGAAGAAGTGATCCGCAGGGACCTGTGCAACAATTGGGCCGTTGTGGCCGAAGCCATTCAGACGGTGCTGCGGCGCGAGGGGTATCTTGAACCATACGAAGCCCTTAAGGCTCTGACCCGCACCCACACCCGTATCGATCAAGGTGCGATCACCGAATTTATCCAGAGTTTGGATGTTACCGATGAGGTCAAATCCGAACTCCTGGGGATCACACCTGAAAATTATATCGGGGTTTGCGAATTTTAACCGGTGAGTCGAACCCGACCGCCGATCCAGCAGATAACCCGCGATGACCTTCGACCCCGCACTGCACCCAGCGTCCGATTCGATCCGGTCGCAGTGGTGGTTTTTGTTCCGTGGCGACCGGATCCTGGTCCGCCGTGGTGAGGATACGTCCGTCCGTCCTTTTTTTACCGATGTGTCCTTCGTCGAAGCGGGCTTGATGCACAGACAGTATCTCGGATGTCTGAACGACATCGATTGCTTCACTGCCGAGTTGTCATCCGAGGCAAGGGTCTCTTCAGCTGCCGAGTTGCAGCCGGTGAGGCAATTGCTGGGTGCGGTCAACGACGAGTTGGCGGCCGTTGCCGGAAGGGCCAACCAGATGATTCACTGGGCGCGGACCCATCAGTTCTGCGGCCGCTGCGGGCACGTTACCCGGGACGCCGAGAATGAACGCGCCAAGATTTGCCCGGCCTGCGGCCTCGTCAACTACCCCAGGGTGTCCCCGGCGATTATCGTCGCGGTCCTCAATGCCGGCCGCATTCTGCTGGCCCGCTCGACGCGGATCGGTGCTAGTTTTTACAGCGTCTTGGCCGGCTTCGTTGAACCGGGGGAAACTCTGGAGGGATGTGTCAGCAGGGAGATACGCGAAGAAGTCGGTCTGCGGGTCACGGACATCCGTTACTTCGGCAGCCAGCCGTGGCCGTTTCCGAATTCACTGATGGTGGCCTTCACTGCTCGATATGCCGGAGGTGAGATCCGTTTGAATCCATCGGAGATCGCCGCCGCCGACTGGTTTTCCGCCGGCGCGCTGCCGCCGGTTCCCGGCCGATGGAGCATTGCCCGCCGGCTGATCGACTGGTTTGAAAAAACAGAAGGGAGACGGTAAACGGGCGCGCCGGTTTCACTTCCGGTTTTCCTCGGCGATGACCTCGTTCATCCAGGCCGTTATGAGTTGCATGGCGACCGACTTGGTCTCCGGCAGCAAAATAGCCTTGTTGTTCTTGTCCGTGACCGATCGGATGTAAGGGTGGTTCTCGAATTCGTCGATGAAGACATTATCGATGATAAACTGATTGAAGGCCTTTGAATCTTCGATTGGTTCCCGGCTCTGCACTTTTTTGCGATACATGGCCTTGGTGTACTGCTTCAGTTTCGGAATCACTTTATCTCTAAAGTGCTGGATTTGTTCGGTCCGGATACCCAGGTTATCGGCCAACTGATCGGCCAGTGACTGATCGGCCTGGCCGGCCTGTCGGTCGACGAGCTGTTTGACCCGCAGGTCGGTCAATTCCGGAGCCAACAGTTTGGCGAGAAAAAGCATCACGCCCTTGTTTGCTTTCAGGTCATCGAGGGCGTAGTTCGCCAACACTCTCGGCAGCTCCTCCTGAAGGATCGTTTGAATCCGGTTTTCGACTGGTTCGTCGGATGTCGCAGCGTGAGTGAGCAACGCGAACCGACGGTTCAGGAACGGAATGATCTCGGTGGCGAACGTCTCCGCATCCTCCGGATCGATCCCCAAATGACCGGCAAGCTTCTGCAGTTTATCAGATGGTGGATCAGGCGAACCGATGTCGTTTGTCATAGTGGCCGAAAGAATAAGCGCAGGCTTAAAAGGGTCAGCCGCGGCACCGGAGGAAAGACCAACCGGCACCGGTTTCACCCTTGGTTTCAGAATCAGAGATATGAAATTTGACCTCATTTCACGGTCTTTGTCAAGTACCGCCATCGGCTGACAGCTGCGACCAGTCACAATTCCCGCCGCAATCAAAATCCGTTTGATTGTGCCTGGTGCCTGGATTGTTTCGAGAATGCCACCCGGAAATCGACCGGAAGCACTCCCCTAAACGGAGATCAGGTAGAACAGGCCCTTAGGGCCGCGGCAAGAAATAATTACACATCTTGATTGTTTTTTGGCCCGTCTACCGCGTTACATCCACCAACACATATCCCGATATGCGCCGGCG
>JBDNAO010000045.1:0-8614 GCA_039768375.1 Desulfobacterales bacterium
AAACGTTTAAGTTTCGGTGAAAAATTCCAAATCGCAAATAACAAATAACAAACAAATCACAATGACCGAAATTCGAAATTCCAAACTGTTGGTTTTTGATCTTATTTGAGATTTGGATATTGTAGATTGGAATTTATTTGTATTTTGGTGCTTGTATGTTGGTATTTGGCATTATTTTAAGCGGGTGGGCAAGCCCTGAAATCTGAAACCTCAACCAACACGGCCGCTGGTCATTGTTATGTACCCACGCTTGAAATATCGAGCAGCGGGCGCAAAAGGATAAGACAATTTATGTGTGACTAGATAATAGAGACTTGAGGGGCCATGAGTGTTTATCCTAAGCTGATCGGTTCCAGGCTCAGGGTTTAGGGTTCAAAGGTTATAAAATGCTAATTTCCGGAACTTTATACACCATTGCTTGGATTGACCGCTTTAATCCATTAAGCGCAACGGTTTTATATGCACCATAAAGCCAGAATTATTCAGATATAAGCAGTTTGAGTGCTTTTCAACCCAGAACGTTTAATCCCGCCTGGGCGGGAAACCGCTCAACCTAGGTTTATTATAAAAAAAGCCCGACCAAATGGTCGGGCTTTTTGCTTTAGCTTATTGGCGTCTCAGCGCTTGCGCCGCAAGCGCTCCATGGCCAGGCGCAAGCTGGTTTGCATCCGCTTGATCGCCTGGGCCAGCAGACCGATTTCGTCTTTCGACGGAATATTGATCTGCATGTTCAAGTCGCCGAGGCTCATTCGTTCAGCGACTTCGGTCAGTTTCATGATCGGCGTCACGATCGCCCGCGCCGAGATCCACGCAATGAACGACACGATCAAAATCGTGACCGCCAGCAGAATCACGGCGATTCGCTGTACCTGTTTGAGGGAAACGAACACCTCGGCGTCTTCCTGCTGCAGGGCAATTGCCCAGCCCCGCGCGATCTCTTTGACGTGGCCGTAGCTGGGATTTCCTTTTTCGTTGGTAAAATTGGCGGTCAGCGACGTCCACTTGCTCTTGCGGAAGGCCGCGATCAGCGGATGGTCGTTAAGGCTTTTTTGCTTCTCTACATAGGCCTGGACCTGGTGGGCCACCACCTTGCCTTTTTCGTCGATCAGGAAGGCATAACCGGTCTTGCCCCTCTTCCATGTGGCGATGTACTTCGACAGGTCATCGACATTCATGGCGGCGGCCAAGACGCCGACCAACTGGTCATCGGACTTGATGGGGACGGCGAGAATCAGGGCCGGTTTTTTCGATGTTTTTCCGATCAGGGTCTGCCAGCTCAATTGTTTGCCCTGTATGATGTCCTTGTAGTACTGGCGATCGGAATAGTCTTTCAGCGGAACGTCGTCGCTGCGGGCCACATTGCGGCCGTCGAGCCCGACGGTGAAGACCAGGTACATGTAAGGGTGTTTTTTCTGGATTTCCCGCAAAACTTGCTCTTGGTTCAGGCGGTTCATGGACTTGATGGCCGGCAGATCGACGGCGGACTTTATAACCAGCGCATTGTTGTCGATCCAGTTGTCGACCTGGGTTCCAAGACCACTGGCCGTCAGGGTGAAAAACTGCTCGGTTTCGGAGCGGGTGCGGTCGATGGCCTCTTTGTAAGTGATGGTCCAGAAGATGATGAACGGTAGCAAGCTGATGATCAGCATGACGGCGACGATCTTGGGAAACAGGCCGAGTCGAATCTTGCTTCTGGCCAAACCCGGTGTGAGGTCCGATTCGGTCGATTCCGCCGTGGGGCCCTCCTCGGCGGGAGCCGATTGAACTGCCGCCGGTCGGTATCCGTCGCCGTTGCCGGACGCCGATTCAGTCGGCACGATCGGCTTCGGCGGCGATTCCGTCGCGGCCGCCGACTGCGAAACGGCATTCTTTGGCGGTGTGTCTGGCTGCGCCTGTTGCTTGGTGACAATAATGATGTTGTCGCAGGCCCGGCACTTCAAACGAGCCCTTTCCCCCTTTATGCGACTTTCATCAATCCGGTAAATTCTTTCGCAATCATCGCAGGTGATCTGCATCATGTCTATAACTCCTTGCTGCAACAAATCGTTAGTGCTTACCCTGTTTTCATCACATACATTGGCCGATGTCGACCGGTCATCAGACCATTTTTTTCATCAATTCCAGCATGGCCTTTTTAAACTGCATGCGACCCTCTTCATCCGGGATTTCCATCGCCAGCGCACCGATCAATTCGGCGGTCTGGTTTTTGGGGATTGCGCTGGATGACAACTTCATATCGGTCAAGGCATCTTCCAGCAGTATTTGGGCCATTGGACCGACGGCACGGGAGAGGTTGAGTTTTAAGGCCTCCAGGAATCCGTTGTCGAGGCAGGGGATGTCTTTTCGAATCGGTTCGATGAGATTGACCGCCGAGAGCTTTGCGATGGTGGCCGCCAGTAGGTCATGGGTCATGCCCAGTTCGCGGCCGATCTGCACCAATTCTTTGGACTCGTCGATAGCAATGAGGAGACGGATCATGTCGGCATCCAGGCTGACTTCCTTGCCGTCCAGTCGGGTGACCTTGCGATAGCGGTTATTCAATTGAACCTCTGGTGACATGCCCATCGGATTCGCCTTGCCTTTCGGCCCGGCCATGCCCGAGCCGTTCTAGAAATTAAAAATATTCAACAATTTAAGATACTAACATACCATAAGCCGTCTTTTTAGTCAAGCAATGAGCGTCAGTGCAGCATCTTGTCGGCATCGGTTGATGTGCGCCAGTAATTTCGAAAAGGGTGCTTTGTCTGCCTGAAGTACCCTATTACCTGATTACCTGCGTGCCGGCCGGAGGCGATTGCGGCGCACCTTTTCTCACGCCGAGACGAGAGCTTTCATCTCATTTACTTTATCGGAACAGGGACACCGAGACTTGAGCGTTAATTTGTTTCCGTCCATAAATGGCCCTTTTCCGCAATTTCGGCGTCATTCGGCGGAATCGCTTGTGCGGCGTACGAGAGTACGCCTCCGCGCAATCCCTTGATTTCCTTGAACTTGCAGAAAATTGCACATTTCTGGATCGGAAACTTGTCAGTGCCCCTTATGAAACCGCGGATGGGCACTAATTTGACTTGAAGAATGGGATCGGCATAAAATGAAGGAAGGATTGATGGAAAAGGTGACCGTGTGTTCTACTTCTTTTCGAGCTGTTCTTTCAGCTTTTTTTCCACGTCGGCAAAAAGGCTTTTCTTTTTCTCGGCCTGTGCCGCCTTCAGCGACTCGATCTTCTGGGCAAAGCCCTTTTTATTATCCTGGAATTTTCTGATTTCTTCTTCCAGGCTGCTCCCTTTTTCCTTGCGGGGGATTTCCTCTATCTTTAAATGATCTTTAATGAACAGACGGGTGCCGAAAGCACCTTCCACCCGTTCGAGGATGCCGTCTTCGAGTAGTTTCTTGCAGATGAAGTTCCCCTGCTCGAGTGACAACCCGATCAACCCGCAGACGTCTTCCACGGAGGCGCGGCCGGCGTGCCGATGCTCACACACCCGGATAGCGGCGATAAAAAGATGGGCGCTGCTGTAAAGATCGTCCAGTTCCATGGTCTCTTGTGAACGCGACCGACGACTTCTTCGGGTCGAATTCGTGTCGATCCATCAAAGGCTGTTTTCAGCTGAACGTCAATGACAAATTAACTTGTGCACGGCCAAATGCTTGACATTGAAACGTGGTGAGAGTAACATCCCCAATTTATTTGTCAAGATAGAAAACTGCACATTTCTGGATCGGAAACGGATCGGTGGTACCGTGGATGGGCACTATCCAAGGGCTCACTCGAAAAGGGCAAACCTATTTTTTTGTGAATCCCAAGGGGGGCGCATGACTGAAATTATCGATGTAAACGCAAGGGAAATACTGGATTCCAGAGGCAACCCCACGGTCGAAGTGGACGTCTTCCTGGCCGGTGGTGCCGTGGGCCGCGCCGCAGTGCCATCCGGGGCTTCCACCGGTAAACGCGAAGCCCTTGAACTGCGGGACAAGCGTTCCAAGCGCTACGGTGGCAAGGGCGTCCGAAAAGCCGTAGACAATGTTATGAAAGAAATTGCGCCGACCATAATGGGTTTGGACGCTTCTGATCAAAGATCCCTCGATTCCCACATGATCGCCTTAGACGGTACGGCCAACAAGTCCAAGCTCGGTGCCAACGCCATTCTCGGCGTTTCGATGGCCGCCGCCAGAGCGGCCGCCAATGCTTTCAATTTGCCGCTATACCGTTACATCGGCGGGATAAACGCCCGCTGCTTACCGATACCGATGATGAACATCATCAACGGCGGCGCCCACGCGGGGAACAATCTCGATATTCAGGAATTTATGGTTCTGCCCAGTGGTGCGAAGAGTTTTTCCGAGGCGCTGCAGATGGGCGCCGAAACGTTTCATGCCCTCAAAGGACTGCTCAAAAAGGCGGGCCTCAACACGGCCGTCGGCGATGAAGGCGGTTTCGCACCGGATCTGAGCGCCAATGAAGAGGCGATTAAATTGATCATAAAAGCGGTCAAGGCTGCCGGCTACACCCCCGGCAAAGACATCGGCATCGCCCTGGATGCGGCGGCCAGTGAATTTTACAAAAATGGAAAGTACGTTCTGGCTTCTGAAAAGAAAAGCCTCTCGGCGGCCGAAATGATCGATTATTACGAAGACCTGATCAATCGCTACCCCATTCTGTCCATCGAAGACGGTCTGGCTGAACAGGACTGGAAGGGATGGCGTCTGATGACCGACCGGCTGGAAGGGGCCATTCAAATCGTGGGAGATGACATATTCGTGACCAATCCCGTAATTTTGAGCAAGGGGATTAAAGAGGGCATTGCGAACTCGGTTCTGATCAAGCTGAATCAGATCGGCACGCTGTCTGAAACCCTCGATGCGATCGCGATGGCTGAAAATGAGGGCTACACCACTGTCATTTCTCACCGCTCGGGCGAGACCGAGGATTCTTTCATTGCCGATCTGGCGGTGGGGGTCAATGCCGGCCAAATCAAGACTGGATCCCTGTCGCGCAGCGACCGGATTGCGAAATACAATCAGTTGATCCGGATCGAACAGGAGCTGGGAGACGGCGCTAAATTCGCGGATGAAATCTTCTAGCCCCAACACTTTGGACGTCGGGAACACCCTGATGCGCCGATATGACCAAATCCTATTTTCGATTCTGCTATTACTGGTGCCCTTCGGCCCGATCGCGACGGCGCCTCCATCTCACGCCTATGTCCTCCACGGATATCACCTGTTGGAATTGATGCGGCGCGAAATGGGCACCGCCCGCAGCCTGGAGGTCATTCAGAAATTGACCATCCAGGAAAGCGTCTTGCCGACCGAGGCGGTGGTGGTGCAGGAAACACTCAGCTACCGTTTTCCGGTCGCCTTTCGGTCGGAATTCGCTTCCGCCGCCGGCGAGCATATTCAGGTCTTTTCCAACGGGCGGGCTTTGACGGTTGTCGACCGACGCATCGTTTCCGACACGGAAAGCGAACTCGATCACTACAAGGATATTTTTCTCTACAATACGCGGGAGTTGCTGAAGAACCGTCTTTCACAGCTCGGAGTGGCAGCGGACGTTTCCAGCGTCGGGAGGTTTCAGGGGCGGATCGGTTACGTACTGGGGGCGCAGTATCCGGACGAAACGGTGCCGCAATTGTGGCTGGACAAAGAGACCTTCAGGCCGATGCGCTGGCTGCTGAAGCCGGCTTCGGCGGGGAATCTGAGCGAGGCCATAGAGGTCCGGTACGATAACTGGCGCAAGGTGTCTTCCATCTGGTATCCCGAACGGATCGAGTTTTATCAGGGTGATCGACTCTTGCGTCGGATGCAGGTGCAGAGGACCCGGGTCAATCCGGAACTCTCCGACCGGCTTTTCGACCTGGCCTATCTGAAGTCGATCTATCCTAATGCCGCCGCGCCCCCACCGGCACAGGGTGAATCCGGCGGTAAAAATGACATCCAACGCACGATCGATCGGTTTCGCAAGTTACTTGAATAATGGTGTAAGAGAGGAATGACATGGCAAAGGCGACCAAATTTATTTTCGTGACCGGCGGCGTTTTGTCGTCACTCGGTAAAGGGTTGGCATCGGCCGCTATCGGAGCCTTGCTCGAGAGTCGCGGACTGAGCGTGACGATTCAGAAACTGGATCCTTACATCAACGTCGATCCGGGCACAATGAATCCTTTTCAGCATGGGGAGGTTTTTGTCACCGACGACGGGGCGGAATCCGATCTGGACCTGGGGCACTACGAACGGTTCACGAACGCCGTTATCGGAAAAAACAACAATTTTACGACCGGAAAAATCTACTACTCGGTCATTACCAAAGAACGCCAGGGAGACTATCTGGGCGGCACGGTTCAGGTCATTCCTCACATCACCGATGAGATCAAGAACAGCATCAAACTGGTGGCGGACGGTGTGGATGTGGTCATCGTGGAGATCGGCGGAACCATCGGCGACATCGAGAGTCTGCCTTTTCTTGAGGCCATCCGTCAGTTCAGGACCGACGTCGGCAAGGAGAACGTGCTCTACATTCATCTGACGCTGGTACCCTACATCGGCACCGCCGGCGAACTGAAGACCAAGCCGACCCAGCACAGCGTGAAGGAACTCAGGGGTATCGGCATTCAGCCCGACATCCTTTTGTGCCGCACGGACCGTTATCTGTCGGATGACATCAAGAGAAAAATTGCGCTGTTCTGCAACGTGAGCAAGGATGCGGTCATCACCGCCAAGGACGTGGACTGTATTTACGAAGTCCCGCTGGTGTTTCATCGCGAGGGGCTCGATGCCAAGATCGTTGAACTACTCAACATCTGGACCCGGGAGCCCCGACTCGAGGCCTGGGAAGATTTCGTCAAGAAATATTTGGCCCCGCAAAACGAGGTGTCGATTGCCATCGTCGGTAAATACGTCGATCTGACGGAATCCTACAAGAGCCTGAACGAAGCCCTTTACCACGGCGGCATCGCCAACGATTGCCGCGTCAACCTCATCTTCGTCGATTCCGAACAGGTGGAGGACGGCACGTGCAGCCAGCACCTGACCGGCGCCGATGGCATTTTAGTGCCGGGGGGCTTCGGCACGCGCGGTATCGAGGGGAAGATCTGCGCGGCAAACTATGCGCGTGTCAACCGTATACCCTATTTCGGCATCTGTCTCGGCATGCAGATCGCGGTCATCGAATTCGCCCGCAACGTGGCCGGACTTGCGGGTGCCAACAGTTCGGAGTTCGACGAAAACACCCCATACCCGGTGATATACCTCATGACCGAATGGCTCGACGAGAAAACCGGAACCATCCAGAAGCGGGACGTGAACTCGGCCAAAGGGGCCACGATGCGCCTCGGTGCGTACCCATGCCGTCTCGAGCCGGACACCCTGGCCCATGACGCCTACCGGCTTGAGAATATTTCCGAAAGGCACCGCCACCGCTACGAGTTCAACAACGCCTTCATGGAAAAATTGATGGAAAACGGGATGGTCTTCAGTGGCATGTCACCCTCTGGAGACCTGGTCGAGATTATCGAGGTCAAAAACCACCCCTGGTTTCTCGGTTGCCAGTTTCATCCCGAATTCAAATCGAGGCCGATGAAAGCCCACCCGCTGTTTCGGACATTCATCCGCGCCGCCTTGGAGGGCAAGAAGTCGAGGGGATAATATTGACGACTTTGTACGAACACTCATGACCCTGGCTTGGGTCGCCACGGTACATGAAAATGATGCGCCGGAGCCCGGATGAGCGGTTGAGAATAGCGGCTGACTGTCTGAGTCGCCTTGGCCGGACCCAACGCCGATACCGCATGAAAGGTACACCCTTAGGGAGCAAACCCGACCCCCTTATTTCAAGACGGGCCTGGTCCGGGCTTAGACGCCGTTGGCGGCGAGTTTCAGCCGCGACTCGAAATCGGTTTCCGGGCGTAGGCGCCTACCTTATTTTTTTGCGAGCCCCTTAGGCACCCACCGCCACGCGAGTGGTCACCTGCGCCACGATGTTCTCTCCGATCTTTTCAGCCGACCGGCCGAAGAGCTCATCCATAACAACCAGTTCGAGGTATTCGTCCTTCCAGGGCACGCTGTTTTCCTGAACGATGCTGGTAATGTGCTCGTATTTGCCGCCGAGGGCCTTGATTTTCATTGCCAGCGGTACACTCTGCTCGAATCCGATGTTGAGCAGCAGCAAGTGCTCGATAAAATTCGGCGTGCTCGGATTGGTAGAGATGATCGGTATGACCAAAATGCTGCGGTCATCCTTGCGTCCCTTGCCGATGTACACATTGCCCTGGCGCACGATGATCCGCTTGGTCCCTTTGAGATGGGTGTCGGTTTCCACACGCGAGGGGATCGGCGCCAGAACACCGTCTTTGCGCTCAACGTGGATGGTGGACTCATCCGTAGGTTCCCCCAACAGGTTCAGGTTGCCGATGCGGTAACGGATGGCTCCCTTGATGTCGTCGATGATCCCCTGCAGGTTTCGCAGGACGATGATATTGCCGGTGGTCAGCTGCGACACCTTGAAGCCGTAGTCGGCCAGCGTGTCGAACAGCAGGCCCTCCAGCTTTTCACTGAGGCGGCTGGTACCGACGGTCACGGTTTTGGCCTGGTGCTTGATGGCGTCGACGGGACGGGCCAT
>JBDNAO010000340.1:0-19196 GCA_039768375.1 Desulfobacterales bacterium
CACCCACACGTATCCCGATATGCGCAGGTGGATGTGCCTTGTAGACAAACCATAATCCGGCGCAATCGTGTGGAATTATTTCTTACCGTGACCCTAAGTGGCTTGTATTGTCGGTAGTTAGACTATCTTGGCGGCTCTTGTATCGATGAAGAAGGGCAAGCGAAGCGAGGTGTAATAATGGAGGCCAAAACAAGACGGAAATATTCTCGAAATTTTGACCATGTTCCTATTTTGTATGCCGGATACGACTCTAAAAGTTATGACAAGGCCGTGATGCGTAATAGCTGCACGGATGGAATGTATTTTGAGTCGGACTCGCCAATTCAACCAACAGGCGATCTTTATATTAAAATCAAGGGTCAGCGACCGGGGAGCGATGTGCCTGAGCAGTACAAAGATTTTCGGGCCAGAGTGAAATGGTGTCGTCAGGTGACGGCTGATAAGATGCCGTGCTATGGAATTGGCGTTCAGTTCACTGCCAAGAGCCATCTCTCATACGGTATCAATAGCACCGATTCTGATTGTCTTTGCGATTTTTGTGAGAATCGAT
This sequence comes from Desulfobacterales bacterium, assembly GCA_039768375.1. Lineage (GTDB taxonomy): Bacteria > Desulfobacterota > Desulfobacteria > Desulfobacterales > SG8-13 > JARFQH01. Next base: position 551 of record JBDNAO010000340.1, read on the forward strand.
CCTCCAGCAAGTTGATCCATCGAACAGAAACCGGGGTGCAGTTGTGCCCCGATTGTTTACACTACATGGAGACACTTCCCCGCTCTATCGAAAAAGCTGTGGAGCGCTTCTTATTGGGAAACGTGGTTTAAGCTAGTGGTTCGATCAACCGTAAAATCAATGCGTAAGGAGGGTCGTGACGAATCCAGAAGATTTATCAACGAAAGCTTCACCAGCGTGGAGGACTATTTCGCCGCATTAGGACCTCATAAGCCTTCCGAAAAGAAAAAAAGCGGTTCAAACTGACCTCTGGCCTCCCTCACGGGCGTAGGCCCCTATGGGCCAGAGGCCGCCTTCTGATCTCAGGTCTTTTCTCCTTTCCATCCTCCTCAATCCGCAATCTCCAATTTTCAATAGTCAATATCCTCCATTTCTACTTCCTTTTTGGCCCGTTTGGGGGATGTTTTTGCTCATTATGATCCGTGATGGCCGCGGAGAGGGTCTTTGCCGCGGTTATCCGCGTTTCCACACCGGCATCTGCGAACACGTAAGCCGGTCCTTTGCCCTGCAGGTTTTCCCGCAACAGCACCACGTCCGTCTTAAGGCTCACCAGCCATTCACTGACGCGTATACCCTTGGCCTTTTCAATCTTTGCGTGCGGATTGGCCCGAATTTCCTGGTGCTCGATCCGACCATCGCTGGTGCGGATGGTGACCAGTCCAAAGTAGGGGGCCTCGCCGAAGTGTTCGCTGATCGTGCCGGCTGCGTCCTCCAGCGGTAAGGCATAGCAGCGATGGGTGCGCACCTGCGGCTCGAAATGGAGCAGCACCCGTTCGACATGCGGTATTTTGGCTCGGATGGCCTTTTCGATCCGTTGGCTTACGGCGTGGGCTTTTTCCAGATTGCCCACGTGCAGCGCGACCTCGGCTTCCAGGAAACGGTAGCGTCCTGCGTTGCGGCCCACCAACGAGCGGACTGTCGTTACCGCCGGTTCGGCCGTGATGATGGCCCGTACCTTTTCAAGCGTGTCGGCATCCAGAGAGGCGTCCAGAAGCACGCGCATTCCACCCGACAGCAGCTCCCAGCCGGTCTTGGCGATAAAAACCACAATGGCCAAGGCGGCATAGCGGTCGAGCGGAATACCGGCTTCATGGCCGATAAGGGCCAGGAAAACGATTCCTGAGGACAACATGTGGGTCCGGTACTCATGAGCATCCGCCATCAGACTGGGGGAGTTGAGCATCCGGCCCACCCGCAGCTCGTAGACACTGAAAGCGAACGGAATGACAGCCGACAACACCACCCCGCCCAAGATCCAGGCGTTTACGGTCGTCGGCTTGCCGGTGGCTGTCATGGCCTGCTTGGCAATTTCATACCCAGTGAAAAAAATGAGCATGGCCACGGCAACGGCGACCATGTTCTCCACTTTGTAGAGCCCGTAGGGAAAGGCGCGGCTTTTTCTTTCCGAGATCTTGACCCCGGCCAGGACAGCCCCTGAGGCCGCCAGGTCGACAAGGTTGTGAATCATCTCGGCCGCCACCGCCAGGCTTCCCGAGGCAAAGGCAATGGCCAGGTTCAGAAGGCTCAGGAGAATGTTGACGGCGATGGATGCCCAGGCGACTCGTGCGGCAGTTTCCATATCCCTATTTATGAATTTTAAGAATCGATAGCGCTCTTATCACTTCCTTTGGTAGCGGCCCGATAATATACCACGTCTTTCTTTCTTTCCGCTCGGATCTTGTTTTCTTTCATCAGGCTGCCGAGATATTTCGACACCTCGTTGAAATGCAGGCCGAAAGCCTCTGCGATCTGCTGGGCCGTGCAGGGCCGTCTTTTCAACATCGCCAAAATGGCGGCCGCGTTTGTCTGCATGGGCTTTGAACGGGGCGTACTGAAATCCGCGATGATCTCGGCCGTCGGTTGAAACAGATGCGTCAACGCCGCCATCTGCTCATTGGGCAAGGCGGTGACGAACTCTTCCGCGGGCGGGCGAACCGCCGTGTTCAATTGGATGCGATCCGGTGCGATCTCCCTTGCCAGGGCCGCGATTTTTTTGACCTCTTCGGGCGACGAATTCATCCCTCTGACTAAAAAAACCTCCATCCACACCTGCCCGCCGAATTGGGCGCGGAATGTTCTCTGTCCTTTGATCATTCGATCGAAAAACAGCTGTGGATGTGGCCGGTTGACCCACTCGAAGGAGGCCTGGTCCCAGGCACTCAGGGAAATTTTGACGATGTCGGCGTGACTTGCGGCTGCGCGCACTTCCGGAAGGTGCAACAGGGCGCCGTTGGTCAAAAGGACGCTGGGAATTGTGCCGCGGCTGCGGATGAAGTCGAGCACTTCTCCGAACCGGGAATGAAGCGTCGGTTCTCCGGCCCCGGAGAGGGTCATATAATCGGCTTCACCGCCTGATCGGAGCCACCTGTCAAGTTCACTCAGGACGGCATCCGTCGGTACATATTCTTCCCGTGAAATGGTCTTGGTTCGGGTGCGACCCAGTTGGCAGAAGACGCAATCGAAGCAGCACGTCTTGTGAGGCGTCAGGTCGATCCCCAACGATCGGCCGAATCGTCGTGAGGGCACCGGTCCGAAAAGGTAGCGATAATGGGCCTGTTTCATGCCGATACTTTTTCGACCCTGACAGCGGCCACTTTGAATTCCGGAATTTTCGCCAGGGGGTCGAAGGCCTCGGCATTGGTGAGCACGTTCGTCGGGTTCTCGCCGAAATGAATCGGCAGAAACAGGGTGCCGGGTGTCACCGAAGGGGTGATTTTAGCCGGGGCCTCCATGTCACCGCGGCGGGAGGAAAGAACCAGCGCGTCGCCCTCGCTTATCTCCAACTTCCGGGCGTCCTTGGGGTTGATGCAGACATAACCGGTGCGTTGTTCGATGTCCAGCTTGGGAGAAATGCGGGTCATGGTGCCGGTGTGAAAATGGGCGAACATGCGGCCGGTGGTCAGAAAATAAGGATAGGCCTCGTCGGGCATCTCCGCCGGGTCCCGGTACTCGACGGCATGAAATTTCCCCAACCCTCGGGCGAAGCGATCTTTGTGCAGAAAAGGGGTTCCCGGATGGTCGGCATCGAGGCAGGGCCACTGCAGGCCGTTTATTCCCAGCCGATCGTAGCTCATGCCGCCGTAGCTTTTGGGGGTCAGCGTGGTTATTTCGTTGAAAATGTCTTCAGCCGATGCATAGGGCATCGGGTAACCCATGGCCTCGGACAGTCGGGCAATGATCTGCCAGTCCGGCAGGGCGTTTCCCACCGGCTCGATGGCCTTGCGAATTCTCAGGCAGCGGCGCTCCGTGTTGGTGAACGTCCCATCTTTCTCAGCCACCGACGCCGCCGGCAGCACGATGTCGGCGACCTGGGCGGTTTCAGAGAGAAACAACTCCTGTACGACGAGCAGGTCGAGATTTTTTAGGGCATGGTGGAGATGGTTCCAGTCCGGATCACTCAATTTCGGGTTTTCGCCGATGACATACAGCGCTTTGAGCCGGCCCTCGAGCATGGCAGGCACCATGTCGGTGATCGTCAAACCGGATTTGTCCGGTAAGGATCGCCCCCATGCCTCCGAGAACCTGGCGTTGATCTCCGGATCGCCCACCGGCTGATATCCGGGAAAGACGTTCGGCAGGCCGCCCATGTCGCAGGCGCCCTGGACGTTGTTCTGACCCCTGAGCGGATTGACGCCGCCGCCGGCCACGCCGACATTGCCGCACAACAGGGCCAGGTTGCAGCAGGATTTTACGTTGTCGACGCCGGTGGTGTGCTGGGTGATGCCCATGGCATACAGCAGAGCGGACGGCCTGTGTCGGGCATAGAGGCGCGCCATTTTTTCGAGATCGGCGACGCCGACACCGGTGATGGTGGACACCCGCTCCGGCGTGTAGCGGTCCACGACCGATTGGAAATCGGCATACCCTTCGGTTCGCGTTTCGATATACTCTTTGTCGTGCCAGCCGTTGGCGATGATAAGGTGCATCATGCCGTCGAGCAGCGCGACATCGCTGCCGAGTCTCTGATTGACGGCCACATCCGCAAATCGGCTCAACTGGATATTACGAGGGTCGGCCACGATCAGCTTGGCCCCCTTTTCCTTAGCGCGATAAATGCGTCGCGCAATGAGCGGGTGGCAGGCGGTGGTGTTGGAGCCGATGACGAAGATGCAACCCGCGTCTTCGATTTCGGCGATGGAATTGGTCATGGCACCACTGCCGAAAGCGGCGGCCAGACCGGCCACCGTCGAGGAATGTCAGAGCCGGGCACAGTGGTCGACATTGTTGGTGCCAATCACCGTGCGGGCGAACTTCTGGGCCAAGTAATTTTCCTCGTTGGTGATTTTGGCCGAGACCAGCACCCCCACGCTGTCGGGTCCGTGCCGGTCGACGACTTCCTTGAGACGCTCGGCGGTCAGCTGGATGATCTCCTCCCAGCCGGAACGGATGAAGCGGCCGAATGCTTTGACCAGAGGGTGTTTCAGCCGCATGTAGCTGGTGATGTATTCGTGCAGGTTCCAGCCCTTGATGCACAACTTGCCTTGGTTGACCGGGTGGGTCTTCAGCGGCAGCGTGCCCATCAGTTCACCGTCGACGACCTGAAACAGGACGCCGCAGCCCGTGCCACAGTAAGAACACACGGAGGGAACGAATTTGACTTCCATGACCGCCTCCTTATGCCGCTTCGATCGGTCTTGTTTCCAGGGTGACCTTCTCTCCGAGTACCTGAAACGGCGCCTGGCCGGAACTGACGCCGGTGCGATAGTCGAACAGTTCGGTCACAATCTCATTCACTTTGCGGTACAACAGGCGCAAGGGAATGTCGGCCGGGCAGGCTTCCTCACACAGGCCGCAGTCGACGCAGCGGCCGGCCATGTGCACGGCCCGGACCAGGTGGAATATGGGGACTTCAGGCGGCAGGTTGCCGGTGCCGATCAGGTCCTTGTGCTCGAGGGAGCATTCCGTGCAGAAGCAGACCGGACAGATGTCTCGGCAGCCGTAGCATTTGATGCATTTTTGAAATTCATACGTCCAGCGGTCGAAACGTTCCCGGCGATTGAAGGCTTCGGCTTCCTGGGGGGTGACATTGTTGTCGATGCCGATCTGTTTCTTGACCCGCCCCACTGCTTGGGGCGAGAGGTAGGAACAATCGGCATGGTCCTTTAGACTGGAGGGACAACAATTTAAGTTGACCACCTCGATGCTCTCCGGTTTCAACTGGTTCCACACGGTCAGGACATTGAGGGCCCGCTGAGTGCAATCCCGGGCGATCAGGCCGATTTTAAGATCCGGATTTTTTCCGGTCAGCTCGGCCGCTATTTTTTCGAGGGGATAGCGGGCCGAACCGAAATGGATGTCCTCGAGTTCGTCCAGATTGTCCCGGGTGAAGGCATGCGGCAGGGGATGTCCTGCTGTCGACTTGTACGCCAAAAAGAGATCGATCTTGCCGGAGACGAGCAGATGTCGAATATGATCCATCATGTGACGCTCCTCATGCTGTTTGAGCGGGTCGTTTGGCGACCGGCGCGGCTTCTTTTTCGTGCCGATTCCCCCTGGTGCGGGTCTCGGGCACTGCTTTCGGACCCAGATGCATTAGGGCCTTCGGCAAGGTCTTGACCGGGTTTGGGCCCAGTTTGCGGATTTTCTCCGTGAAGTCGGTGACGACCGAGACGAATTTTTGGGCTTCTGCCGAAGATATCCACTCCAGGTGCAAGCGGCCGCCGAGCCCCACGAATTCAAGGAGTTCCTGCAGAAACCGCATGCGTTTGATCGTCATGTAATTACCGTACAGGTAATGACAGTCACCGATGTGTCACCCGCCCACCAGGACGCCGTCGGCGCCTTCCTCAAAAGCGCGCAGAATGTAGTGGGGCGATACCGTGGCCGAGCACATGACCCGTATGGCCCGCGTGTTGGCCGGGTACTGCATCCGGCTGACGCCGGCCAGATCCGCCGCACCGTAGGTACACCAGTTGCACAGGAAAGCGATGATCTTGGGCTCAAATTCCGCTGATGTCATGATGATTTCCCCGCTTTCATTCTAATCCGCAAATGCATTTTTGATTTGGGCGTACAGTTGCCCGTTTGTAAACCCCATCAACACCGGCGCTTCCGACGGACACGCCGCCACACAGGCACCACAGCCCTTGCAGAGGGCCGGGTTGACCTCGGCCGCACCGGCCTCGGCGTTGAAGCCGATGGCGCCGAAGGGGCAGACAGAGAGACATCCCCCGCACCCGGAGCAAAGATTCGCGTCGATTCGCGTGACGATCCCGCCGACCCGGATGTGGTCCATGGCCAAATAACAGGCAGCCCTGGCCGCGGCCGCCTTTGCCTGGGCCATGCTCTCATCGATCGGTTTGGGATAGTGGGCCATGCCGCACAAAAAGACGCCTTCGGTGGCAAAGTCCACCGGTCTGAGCTTTTGGTGGGCTTCCAGCAACCAACCGTCGCCGTCTGTCGGCACCTTGAACAGACGCGCCAGCTGTGTGCTGCTTCGGGGAACAATGGCGGCGGCCAGACACAACAGGTCCGTGTCAACGCTCAGTTTACGGCCGAGGATCGGATCGGTGAAGTCCACCCGAAGCCGGTTGCCGTCGGCGGTCACAACCGGTTTGTCTTGCCGCGCGTAGCGGAAGAAAAGAACCCCTTTTGCCCGGGCGGCCTGGTAAAGGGCCTCGCGTTTGCCGTAGGTCCGGATATCGCGGTAGAGAACGTAAACGTTGACCTGCGGATTTTTTTCGATCAGGCGCAATGCGCTTTGCATGGTGTGGGTGCAACACACCTTGGAGCAGTAGGGGCGTTCCGGCTCCCGGGACCCGACACATTGAATGAACACGACGTCCTGGGCATCCGCCAGACGTGGATCGTCATGGCGGAAAAGATCGTCGAGTTCCAGGTGGGTCAGCACCGCCGCATGCTGCCCATAGAGGTATTCCCGCGGCTGGAACTCCCTGGCACCTGTGGCTAGGATGGCCACCCCGTGATCGATGCTCACAGGGCCTTTGGCGGTTGCAATCTCGGTTCGAAAGTTGCCGACGAATCCTTCTACTTTTTCAACCGCAGCTTCGCTGTAGACCGTAATCCTGTCGTCCGATTCGACCCGTTCTTGGATGGCCTTCAGACCGGCGTCGACTGCATCACCGGAGGCCGTCTCAATCAGCCGGGCGGCATGGCCTCCCAAGGAGGCCGATTTTTCCACCAGGTGAACCGGATAACCCTGCCGGGCCAGGCTCAGCGCCGCGGTCATGCCGACGAGGCCGCCGCCGACCACCAAAGCGGATCGCTCCAGCGGGAGATCCGTTTGCAGCAAGGGAGCCGACAAGGCGCTCTTGGCCACGGCCATGCACACCAGGTCCTTGGCTTTTTGCGTGGCCGCGTCTGGATCGTCGGCATGCACCCAGGAGTCGTGATTGCGGATGTTGGCCATCTCGAACAAGTACTTGTTCAACCCGGCACTGATCAGGGTCTCCTGAAACAACCCTTCATGGGTTCGGGGCGTGCAGGCGGCGACGACCACCCGATTGAGACCTTGCTGACGGATGACGGCGGCCATTTTATCCTGCGTGTCCTGGGAGCAGGTGAACAGGTTCTCCTCGACGTATACGACACCGGGAAGGGTTTGGGCATACGCGGCCACTTCGGGCACCCGCACCACGCCGCCGATGTTGATGCCGCAGTTGCAGACGAACACGCCGATGCGCGGTCTTTGCCGGACGACATCGGTTTCTGCCGGGACCTCCACTGTCCGGGTACGCGTATGGCGCACATCAGAAAGCCCTTCGGTCGCGGCGGCGGCGGCGGCACTGGCCTCCATGACTGCGTGGGGAATGTCCTTCGGACCGGTAAACGCCCCGCAGGCGTAGATACCCGGCACGGAGGTGGCCACCGGATGAAAACCGTCTGTTTTTACAAAGCGATGATCATCCAGTTGAATGCCGAGACGATCCGCCAGCTCGGCCGTGGCGGTGTCGATTTCGAGTCCGGTGGACAGCACCACCATGTCAAACATTTCTGCCAGTATTGAGCCGTCTTCCCGGACGTATCGCAGCAGGAGGTCATCGCAACCGTCGACAGGCGTGACCGAATGAATCCGGGAGCGCACGAAGCGCACACCGGTTTGGCGGGCTTTTTCATAGTAGCGATCGAAATCCTTGCCCTGGGTGCGCATGTCCATGTAGAAAACGGCACAATCCAGCGGGATGCGGCTGTGGTCCTTTGCAATGAGGGCCTGTTTTACGGCATACATGCAGCAGACGGCGGAGCAGTAATCATTGCCGCAACGGTTGATGTCCCTCGAACCCACGCATTGAATCCAGGCGATTTTTTGCGGCTGCTTCTCCGCCTTCTTGCCGGAGGGTCGCAGAAGATGACCACCGTAAGGACCGGTGGCGGACAAGATGCGTTCGAATTCAATGGAGGTGACGACATCGGGGGACCCATCATAGGCGTAAACGTCCGATCCTGCGGGATCAAACGACCGGAAGCCGGGCGCCGCGATAACGGCACCCACCGAAATCAGAGTGTCTTTTTCCTTGTCATCGAAGTTGATGGCGCCGGAGGGACAGAATTTTTCGCACGCTCGGCACTTGCCCTTGGTAAAGTAGATGCAGTTCTCGGCATCGATGGTATATTTCAGGGGCACGGCCTGGGAATAGGGAACATAGATCGCCTTGCGCTTGACGAGCTTTTCGTTGTAGGTATCGATCACCTTTTTGGGGCACTTTTCGGCGCATTGACCGCAGGCGATGCATTTGTCAACATCCACGTAGCGGGGGGACTGACGGATTCTGACCTCGAAATCACCGGCCTTTCCGCTGATGTCGGTGACCTCCGCGAGTGTTAACAGCTCGATGTTGGGGTGCCGGCCGACCTCGACCAGTTTGGGGGCCAGGATTCACATCGAGCAGTCATTGGTCGGAAAGGTCTTGTCCAACTGGGCCATTACACCGCCTATGGCCGGCGATTTTTCGACCATGTAGACGTAATAGCCCGAGTTGGCCATGTCCAGGGCGGCCTGGATGCCGGCGATGCCGCCGCCGACAACCAGAATCGCTCCCACCGGTTGTGATCGGTTATCCTTTGCACGCATGGCGTCTCTCCCTTACAGATCCGTCCTTACCAAGCTTCGCGTTCCAGCCGCGTGTAGATAAACATGAGTTGTTTTTGGGTCAGTTCACCGATTTGTTCATTGAGCCATTTCAAGTCCGCAGAAACGATGGCGGCCTTGGCCTCGTCCGACAGGTGGTAATCCTGCAAGGCCTCCGACCCGCTTTGCATCAGTTCATCCCAGAAGTCATGGTCCTCCGCGGTTCGATTCAGCACCCGGAAAATCTCACGTTTCTGGATGAGCTTTTCCTCGGCGGTTTTGACTTTGGGCGCGGAGACGGACGGCAGCTCGGCCTCCTTTTGCTTCAAGGCCCTGCTTACCGCGCTTTTGATCTGGTCGTCGGTAAACGGCTTGGGCAGATAGTCGAATGCGCCGAGTTTCATCGATTCCACCGCCGAATCGACGCTGGAATAACCTGTGATGACCACAACGATCGTCTCCGGTTGCGCCGACTTGATCATGCGAATGACATCCATGCCGTCGATGTCCGGTAATCGCAGGTCGGCGACCAAAACGTCGCAGCCCTTTTCCCGGAAGTTATCCAACGCCGCGCGTCCGGTCGCGGCGAGAGCCACTTTGTAACCTTCTTCGGACAACACCATTTCCAGACCTTTGGCGACGCTGAACTCGTCTTCCATCACGAGGACGTTCGGTGACGTTCTCTCAGCCGGGCGGATTCTTTCTGCAACGGCAACCATGATTCACCTCCCAGTTGTAAGGGTTTCAATCAATCAACTCGACAACTGGTTGAGCAAATTGCGTGCCGGAGCAGAGAAACCGGGATACTCGAGGCCTATAGAAAAATAACATAATGATTTCAAATAGTAAAAACACGCATCTCTCATCCGATTTAAAGCCGATGGTATGAGGTCGTATCAATATCTATACACTCGATTCGGGTAGCCCAATAATTATAGCAATAGTTACAAATAGTTATAATCGTATATAAAGTTATACGCCCGAGCAGGCGGTTTTGTCGGCTACCCGTCGTGTGGCTGCTCGGATGGATCAGAAGGATTTCGAAAGGCGCCGGCACCGATTCCGTGCTTTTTCATCAGAGCCGAAAAATTAGAGCGCTGCATACCAACCTGGACCGCCGCACGGGTGATGTTTCCCGAGGCGGTTTTCAGTGATTTTTCGATGAAGGCCTTTTCCAGCGGCAGGTAGGAATCATTCAGAATGGATTGTCTGGCCTCCTTCAGAGCCTGGATCGATTCGGGAACGCTGCCGTTTCTCTGCCGCCGTCGGGTTTGCATTTGATCGAAAATATCCCAGAAACTGAGGACATCGTGATCGGACATAATGACCAGCCGCTCGACCACGTTTTTCAGCTGCCGTACATTTCCCGGCCACAGGTAACGGGTCAGCATCTCCAGGGCCTCGTCGCTGAAGCCTGTGATCCGTTTGCCGGTTTTACGGCAAAAGAGGCGCAGGAAGTGATAGGCCAGCCGCGGGATATCGTCCCGGCGTTCTCGCAGCGGCGGAATGAAGATCGGCACCACGCTCAGGCGGTAATAGAGGTCTTCGCGGAAACATTCGGTATCGATCAGTGTTTTCAGGTTCTGATTGGAGGCCGCTAAGATGCGGGTGTCGGACCTCTTGTAGCGGCTGGCACCGACCGGTTTGAATTCCCGGGTTTCCATCACTCGCAGCAGTTTCCCCTGAACATCCTGGTTGATATTGGCCACCTCGTCCAGAAACAGGGTTCCGCCATCGGCGACTTCGAAAATGCCGGCCTTGTCGGCCACCGCGCCGGTGAAGGCGCCTTTCACATGACCAAACAGTTCACTTTCCATCAGGGAGGCCGAGAAGCTGCTGCAGTCCACGGCGATAAACTGTCGGCCGGCGCGCCGGCTGTGGGCGTGAATGGCACGGGCAAACAGCTCCTTGCCGGTTCCGCTTTCGCCCTCGATCAGGACGGTGGTGTCGGCCGGCGCCACTTTGCGGATTTTGTTGAAAATTTCCAGGATACGCGGATTTTCGCCGATGATGTTGTTGAAATTGTAGCGTTCGAAAATTTGATTGCGCAGGAATTGGTTTTCTTCTTTCAGGCGCTTGTTTTCAACGGCCTTTTTCACTGCCAGACTGATCTGTTCATCGTCGAAGGGCTTGGCCAGGTAGTCGAAGGCGCCTAGTTTCATCGCTTCCACGGCATTGGACACCGTTGAGTAGCCGGTCATGACGATCACGTTAACCGCCGGTTGGTCGGCCCGTAAGCGGCGCAGGATCTCCATTCCGTCAATATCCGGCAGCTTCATGTCGAGTAGAACTACATCGTATGGATCGGCCTCGATCGACCGCAAACCGGTGCTGCCCGTCGGACAGGTATCGACATGATACCCTTTTTCCGACAGGATCAACCGGCAGCCGTCGCAAATGACCGGCTCGTCGTCGATGACCAGGATGCGGATGGTTGTCATGACATAATCTTCCCGAGATCGACTCTCATTCCGGTGCGAACGGCCGGAGGCATCATGAACACACTTCGCCGCGGTATTGGAAACTTCCGCGATGATCATTTTTCCGACTGTCCGCGAGACGGCAAATGGATCGTGAATTCGGTGCCCTTTCCTTCCACGCTGGAGACACGAATATTTCCGCCGTGACCTTTGACAATACCGTAGCTGACCGCAAGGCCCAAGCCGGTACCTTTTTCTTTTGTGGAGAAGAACGGCTCGAAGACCTTGGGGAGATTCTCGGTCGAGATGCCGCAACCTGTGTCGGCGATGTGTATCCGGACCACCCGGGGGTTCGGCAACCAGGTGCTTTTGACCGTGATGATGCCGTTTTCGGGCGTGGCTTGCACGGCGTTGATCAGGATGTTGACGAACACCTGTTCCATCTGGTTGCCGTCCAGACGCATTTTTTCCATTTGCGGCGACAGGATTTTCTCGAATTTGAGGTGTTTCAAACGAAATTCGTTGTCCAAGATGCTCACGGCTTTTTCGATGACCTCGTTGACATCGGTGAGCACCATCTGAGGCTTGCGGTCCCGCGAGAACTCCAGCAGCTCCTGGATGATGCTCTTGCAGCGCACGGTTTCCCTGACGATGACATCCAGCCCTTCCCTAAGCGGACCTTCCGGTGGCACCTTTTTGGAGAGGTTTGAACTGAACAGCAGGATGCCCGCCAGTGGATTGTTGATCTCGTGGGCGATGCCGGCAGCCATGCGACCGAGCGCCGAGAGCTTTTCCGTCTGCAGGGCCAGTTGATCGTATTGCGCCCGCTGGTTTTCGATAAAACGGACCTTGTGGATCGCGCACGCGCACTGTTCGGCGATGTACACCATGAAGCTTTTTTCTTCATCGGTGAACTCTCTCGGTTCACCCAGATAGATCCGAAGGCGTCCGACGACCCTGTCGTCCAATGTTAGGGGAACATCCAGCATCATCCGGACGCCTTCATCCCAGGCCTCCTTTCGATATTGAACGCGCGGGTCGTGCCAGATATCATCGATCACGACCACCTGGTCGGTTCCCTTCAGGTCGGACAAGATTTTTAGGGTCGATACCGGTCCCTTCTTGAGGTACCATTCACCCAGGCCATAGGCCGCTGCGACCTCGAACTGTTCGGTCTTCGGGTTGAGGATGCGCAGCAGAGCCCCTTTGGCATTCAAAAGTTCGGTGGACTTCCACACCGTTCGCTGCTGAACCTCCCGCAGGCTCCGGCTGGTGTGCATCAGCTTGCTGATTTCCCTGAAGGCGTTGTAAAAGGTTTTATAGTCGGTTTGATTATTCATTGATTTTTAACCATACTTCACCATCGCCAATTCAGAAGAAAATTTTGAATTCTTGTTGTCATTACTTCTGAATCTGGCAGCAGTTCAGATCAAACGTTGGTTCATTTTTACGATTCAATGACCGTTTCAAGCGATCTCGAGTTCTGGTCGAAGCGTGTGCAGGCGCTCTCTGGCCAAATTTCGCACTTCGGGATCGGCGTCCTTTTTCATCACCTGTTTCAGCAATTCCACATCAATTTCTTCCCTGACGGCCTTTTTGCGAACCTCGGGGTCCGAACGACTGATTTTTGGTAGAAAAAAGTCCTGGAACTTCATCAAAATCACCTCCTTTCCCTTTGCAGATTATGAGCTTTTATCAAGAAGATTCTCCCTCCCTCAGTGTCAGAACCATCTTCGGTTGCACTCTTAATGTTAGACAATATTTAGAGCCGAAAAATTCATTATTATGTTTTTAACTTCTCTTACGCTGGCGGCGCCTTTCGAATCGGCATGTTGCAAAGATTCGGCACAGCTTAGACGCTTCGAAGCATCGAGATTCTAAGAACATCCGCAGGAGGAAACAAGATTTGATCGATACTCTTCCTGGGCAAGTGTCCACCACTGGCTATTTAGAGGGATCGACATTTCACTTATTTTGCCCTGTGAGTGTAAGTGGTTGCAGGAAAATGTACGGTCATAGAGGACATCTTGGTTACCATTCCTAAAGTATTCTGCCAATCGCTGGATCCGCTTGTGCGTAGCGGGTGTACCAGACAATGCATACAGCACTGCGATCTGTGTAGCGTGATTGTCCATGGAGTCCATGCAGACGAGATCACCGGTGGCATCGCAGACATATTCAAAACCGCTCGAACGCACGATGAGGACCTGTTCAGGTGGCTGTTTACAGAATGCAGAAAACAGGCAGAGCAGACGGTCAAAGAAAACATAGCCGATTCGGGTTCCCGGGACCTCACGGTCGACACTACCTTTTTCGAAGGTTTTGCGTTTGTCAAATAACGGGTAGTGAAATGAAATGTCGCATTCGAACCTTGTGCGCCAGGTATCGACACTTTCAAAAGTAAAAGTGGCAACGGTATTGTCATGATCGATCGTATACTGCAGAGCGGCGACCGTGAACAGGTTTGCAGGTATTTTCTGCCGATAATCGAAGCACGGTGTGTGGGTAGAATCGAAAAACGGGCTTTGAATGAAACTGCGTTCCTCGAATGAAAAAGAACCGAAAACATCAGCGTGGACAAATGGATAGCATTTGAGTCGCAAGGCGGCCTGATACAGATCTCCGTCCTTTTGCGTCACGACCGTCGTCTCTTCTAGTTCGAGCGCATATACACCCGGGGCATCGGCAATCCAGAAATACCAGGCTGGCTGATCGCCCCAGACTTGGCTGACTCCGGTGATTTTGGTCGTTTTCCTGACCGCTTCCACCCAAGATGCCATGATCAATATACTGTCGATCTTGCCCCTGAAGGTGCTTTCTAAATCAATCGTAATCGCCCCCTTTTTTTACAAAAAGCTCCTTTACGATGTCGTTTTTATCCCGTCCTTCGGTTGCTATGCCGTTCCTCTGCGCCGTTTCGATCAGAATGTCATCTGGATAGGCCAGTGTCAGCGCATAGCTCGATTCGTACGAGGAAAAGAATTTGTCGAACTCCTCTTTCCGCCGCGCTTCGGCAACACCAGCCTCAAATCCCTGAACGATCTTACCGATCTGACGCGTCAGGCATTTGGTGAAGAAGTGTCGTCGGTCTCTATCAACCATTTTTACTCCAAGGAGGTAAATCCTTTCAACGGCCAACGTCCGAAAAAGTTGCTTTGAATCAAGATAATGCTCAAAAACAGCAGCGTCCATACCAACGGCGTGTCTCCGGGCTGGGCAAAACCCTCAACCTTGGCCAGGAAAAACGTGGACAGCGAAGAATAGTAGAACCAATATATCAGCATTCCACCGGATAGAGCGATGAGCGTGCGAAGGAAACTCCGGCCCCAGATACCCGCGAAGTTGGGAAAGTTGTTAAAATAGTTTTTCAGTATGAATGCCGACAGGATAAAGAAGCCCGAGACTTCACCGGCATGGATGAAGCGCCAATCGGGACCGTCGGTGTATTGGCCGCCGACAAAAGGTTCATCCCAGAAGATGATAAAAATTTTCAACAGAACATAAAGTAGGATCGCGCCGAGAACAAGGGTGGCGACAAAAGTGACGATTCCCTTCCACAGTGTCCCTTCTTCTCCGGATTCCAGCAGCTTCCAGGGATACCCCTCCCAGAGCAGATCCGAAAAAACGATCCAGACCAGCGTGCACAGGATCAATCCAAGGCTAAAGAATGCGCTGCCGGTTCCACAAAAATCGGCCCACCACGGCTCCACACCGGCCATGGTTTGCGCCGGGTAGAAAAGGTAACAGACGTGGGGATGAAACAGGATGGCAAATAGAATGGTGACGAAAAAAAAGATTGTAAAGAACTTCGACCAGGAGCGAACACCCCTGCCGTTGCGCTGCCAGGGCCACTTGCCGAAACCGAGGTTCCAGAAGAGCGCCATCCAGAGGAAGGCCGTAAAGTAATAAACGATCGCCGTCGAGGTGTTCTCGCGGGCCATAAAGGGCTCGGCACCTGTGCCGCCGGCAGCCACAATGGAATTCGGGCTGAAATAGGCCACGCCGTACTTGCCGATAAAGCCCCAGAATACCACGTATTCGAGGACATACATCAGAACGACGGCCAACACCAGGGTGCCAATTCCCTTTAGGAAGGTGTTCGAGGTGCCGGGAGTGCTGTCGGACGCTGTTCCGAATTCAAAAACATGCGACAACAGAACAATGCTCGCCACGAACACCACGATCAGCGAAAAACCGTACATCGGGGTATACAGTTTCATCACCGCGTTCGGGTTCATGAAAAGGTACCAGAGCAACCAGACAATGCCGAAGACGACCGCCAGGTTGATCAGGCCGAATACGTAATTAAACTCTTTTTTTTCAACCATGTTACCCATTTGACTTCCTCCCCTCTATATGGTGGAAGGAAGGGAAAAGGGGGGTCCAGGCAGTGCTTTTCCCTTCTGCTGCAACCATCCGTCCAGCATTCATCTCAGAGACGGGTGGTCAAAATGTCACGGTGTCCCCGTTGGTCAGAAAGACGTTGCTGGTTTTGGCAACCGTCGAAAACTTCTTATAGGTCTTGTATTTATCCGTTCCCTTCACCACCGGTATGCCCGATTCGGCCGCCTTTTCGGCCCAAATCCACCCTGTGCAATGGTTGCAGCCGAGTTTCTGGATCTTAAAGGTTTTGACGCCCTTGATGATGTCATCAAACTTCGGTTCCCAGGTCTCGAAGAGGCTGATGTGCAAACCGCCGTAGCACCCGTACGGCTGGTAGCCCGCGAAATTTTTACGGGCGTACGAGAAAAGCGAAAGGATTCCCGGATGACAGCAGCCCGTGACGGTCACAATGCCCTTGTCCTTTATATTAAAGTACAGTACATTTTCTCCGCGCACGCGTAAAAGAATCGGGACATCGAAATTCTTGATGGCCACCCCGGGCATCAGACGATAGATATCTTCTCCTTTTTCCCCTGCCGGCTCGCACAGAACCAGTTTTCCCTGGTGGGGGTAGTCGTTTTGGCAGATCTGCACCATTTCGCCGGTTTCTTTGTTCTTAGCCTTGTGATGCGCCTTTTCTTTCAAGAGCGCCATGTCTTCGGGGTAGTATGTCTTGGGCGCATAAATCGTGATATCTTGCTTACGCTTCAGGGTCGATTCGATACCCCACAGATGGTCCAGGTGCCAGTGTGATAGGACGACAAACTCGATCTCGCCGTTGGTTAACTTGGCGGCCACGTCGCTTTTTTCCTCATAGATGTAGTCCATCCACTCGTTGTTCCAGCCGAAATCCATCATGAAGGTCCTATCATTACCCTCCAGTGTCGTGACGGTGATAAGAGCCGAATATCCTCCGGCGTTATCCCACTCCCAGGGAATGGTATATTGGTTCGTCATGGCTCCGCCATAGTCCATGATGTTCTTCTTGAAAACGTCATTGTCGAACCAGCTTGTTTCGGTGAGCACATCGATTTTGAGACTCTTGATTTCACCGATATCGATTTTTTTTGCCGCCTCGGCTTTCCCGGGCAGCACAATGTCGGAAGCGCCGGCCATTGAAGCGGCAATTCCGGTTGCAGCCATCGATTTAAGGAATGTCCTTCTTTTCATATGCCCCCCTTTATATTTGGACCGGTTTCATTTGATCTGGCCTATCCTATCCGGCCTCCTTTTCCATCCCAGTGCGAAGTACATAGAGAAGATCGATGATCATATTGCTCTGCTCAGCGCTTAGCTCGAGTCCATGTCCATGCATCACGTTGACCACCAGATGCCAGTCGTCTCGGGTCTTGCCCGGTTTTTCCGGGTCTGCAACCGAAGCGTGGCAACCGGTGCATTTTTGATTAAAGACTTCATAGGCTTTTGGATAGTCAAACTTTTTCGTGCCCGGCTGGGCTGCATTGCTTGTGAACACCACTATAAAGGCGATGGCTGCCATCAACCCGATTAGAGCAAACAGGTATTTGATACCTAGCATTTTTTTCACCCCCTTTCCTAGTGATTTAAGCTGAGAAGATCATCGTTATTGATTGTCGACCGCTCAAGATCCGCACGTTACCGGGAAAAGGTGGTTACTGCCCCATATCCGCTGTTTTTTCGTCGTTGAACCCCGTCGTCACGCCATCGCCGGTCAATTCTCCTGTGGTTTGAAGATTCCGTATCCGCGCTCAGGCCATCGCCATTTCGCGGCGCGCGGCCATGTCGACCAATATTCTCCCTCTGGCTTTGTCGATTCCCAGCGCCTTGCGCTTTTTATCGATATGAGCGATCATCTTTTGGGCGTGCAGGACCGGATCGACTTCGAGATCCCACATCCCGCCGTAGAGTTTTTCGAATTCCTCGAACAGATATTTCTGAAATACGGGTGCACCGGATACCGGCAGCGTAACACCGAAAACCGTGTAGACACCTGATGCCACAAAGTAATGTCCGATGCTGATGGCCTTTTCGCTCATCCATTCCGGCGCACTGCCCGCGGCCGGCAGATCGCTGATGTCGTTGCCCAAACCACCGGCTTTTACGACTTCGGTCGCCGCCAGGAGAATGCGGCTGTTGTCGACGCACGACCCCATGTGAAGTACGGGCGCGATACCGACAGTTTCACAGACTTCGGCCAGGCCCGGGCCGCAATAGACCTGCGCGGATTCCGGCGTCAGCAGGCCCTCCATTGCGCAGGCAATGGCATTGCAGCCGGTCGTTAAAACGATGACGTCATTTTTGATGAGTTCCTTGACGACCTGCAGGTGAGCGTCGTTGTGGCGGGTACGGGCGTTGTTGCAGCCGACGACGCCGCCGATTCCGCGGATCCTGCCGTTGATGATATTGTCGTTCAAGGTGAAATAGGAACCTCGAAACGTCCCCCCGAGGTGATATTCGATCGATTCCACGCCGAATCCGGCAACGATGGGGGATTTCTGTTTCGGAATCATCACTTCCGCGCCCCGGTTTTCGAAGTTGTCGATTGCCAGCTTGATGATCCGCTTGGCGTCTTCCATGGCGTAGTGTTCGTCGAATTCGATGTGGATGACATTCTCCTGTTCCATCCGGGCAATCGGATGGGTGGTGATCAGTTTGGTGTGAAAACACTTGGCGACATTGGCCAGGTTCTGAAAGATGCATTGAATGTCGACCACCATGGCATCGCAGGCGCCGGTGATGATGGCCAATTCCTGCTGCAGGAAGGTTCCGCAAAGCGGAACGCCGTGCCGCTGGAGGA
>JBDNAO010000341.1:0-2954 GCA_039768375.1 Desulfobacterales bacterium
CCGGCTTCTCCATTTGCGGCGGTTGTCGCCGTGCTGCGGCTCGGAACACGGGCTGACAGCATTATTCCCAACCGGCATCTTTCCCGGATCGTGGTCGACAGTGAGACCGGCATCACCTTGCAGACGCGCAAGGGTCCGAAGACCGTCAAGCTCGGTTTCCAGGATTACGCGAGAAAATACACCGTGCTGCGGCGGTTGCTCGCTTATCTGGAGCAGCATCGCCCCGACGGATGGCGGGAATTGAAGACGGTGGATCTGAACAATCTGGACCGTATCGTAGTGGAGCCGGTTTACGATAACGGAAAGGCATCGGAGACCAGCCGCAAGGGCCGCAAGATATCGAACAATGTGCCGGCGGCGGACGCGTCAGCGCCGTCGCCGGCCTAAACGGAGGTTGGGAAATGCAGGGACAGGGAAAAATCGTTGTCGGTCTGGACATCGGGACGACCAAGATTTGCGCTGTGGTCGGCGAGGTCTCCGATGACAAGCTCAACATCATCGGCATCGGCACGCACCCGTCCATCGGACTGCGCAAGGGCGTGGTCGTCAACATCGAATCGACCGTGGAATCGATCAAGAAGGCCGTCGAGGAAGCCGAACTGATGGCCGGCTGTGAGATCTCGTCCGTCTATGCCGGTATCGCCGGTGGCCATATCACGGGCTTCAACAGCCGCGGCATCGTGGCCATAAAAGGATCGGAAATCACGGATCAGGACGTAGCGCGGGTCATCGATGCCGCCCGGGCCGTCGCCATTCCCATGGACCGGGAGGTCATCCATGTGCTGCCTCAGGAGTACATCGTCGATGATGAGGCTGGAATTCAAAACCCGGTCGGTATGGCCGGCGTGCGGCTGGAAGCCAAGATCCATATCGTCACCGGGGCTGTGACCTCGGCCCACAACATCGTAAAATGCGCCAACCGATCCGGTCTGGACGTCGGCGACATCGTGCTCGAATCCCTGGCCTCCGGTGAAGCCGTGTTGACCGAAGAGGAAAAAGATCTCGGCACGGCGTTGATCGACATGGGAGGCGGAACCACCGACCTGGCTGTTTTTTCCGGCAAGAACATCAAGCATACCTTTGTTCTGGCCCTGGGCGGCAATAACCTGACCAACGACATCGCCATCGGCATGCGGACGCCCCATGCCGAAGCCGAAAAAATCAAGACCAAGTACGGCACGTGCCTGGCGGCCAATATCCGCAACGACGAAAACATCGAGATTCCCGGTATGGGCGGTCGCGGTCCCCGTAAGCTGCCGCGGCAGATTTTGGCGGAAATCCTCGAACCCCGCATGGAAGAGATCTTCACCCTGGTCAACCGTGAGATCTACCGCTCGGGCCAGGAAAATTCAATCTCCTCGGGCGTGGTTCTCACCGGCGGCTCTTCGATGCTCGACGGCACGACCGAAATCGCCGAGTCGGTTTTCGGACTGCCGACGCGATTGGGCAAGCCCCGAGGCATCAGCGGGCTGATCGACGTGGTCAACAACCCCATGTATGCCACCGGCGTCGGCTTGGTGATCTACGGAGCCAAACGGCAGAGTTCCAAAAAATTCAGAATCCGCGACAACAATATCTTCAATCGCATCATGACCCGCATGAAGCGGTGGTTTCAGGAAGTGGTGTAAGTTATGGATTGCGGCCGGTCGCTGTCCGGCCGAGTCTGAAACAGGAGTCGGGAAAAAATGTCAATCCAACGATTCAGGATAACGGGTGCCGGCCAACGGACAAAAAGGCGTGCATGGGGAGACGCCGACGATTTCCGGGGTCCGGTTTCCTGCGGCCTGGATCAACAATCACACAGGGGGTGAAACATGTTTACTTTCGTTGACAATGAAAAATCGGCCAAAATCAAGGTCATCGGTGTCGGAGGGGCCGGCGGAAACGCCATCAACAACATGATTGCCTGCAAGCTCCAAGGTGTTAAATTCATCACCTCCAACACCGATGCCCAGGCCCTCGAGACCTCCAATGCCCCGGTCAAGATCCAGCTGGGTGAAAAACTCACCGAAGGTTTGGGGGCCGGTGCCAATCCCGAAGTCGGGCGCCAGGCGGCCATCGAGAGCGAAGAGGAGATTCGTGAGCTCCTCAAGGACAGCCACATGGTGTTCATAACGGCCGGCCTGGGAGGCGGAACCGGCACCGGTGCAGCACCGGTCATCGCCCGGATCTGCAAAGACCTGGGCGCTCTCACGGTTGCCGTTGTGAGCAAGCCTTTTTCGTTCGAAGGCCGCAAACGGTCCCGACAGGCGGAGGAAGGCCTCGAGGCCCTGAAAAATATGGCCGACACCGCCATCACGATCCCCAATGACCGACTGCGCGGCATCGCCTCCAAGAATGCCACCATGATCGAAATGTTCAGAAGAGCCGATGAGGTCCTGTTGCATTCGGTCAAGGGGATTACCGACCTGATCATGATGCCGGGTCTGGTCAACCTCGATTTTGCCGATGTCAAGACGACCATGTCCAAAGCCGGGATGGCCATCATGGGAATTGGCACCGCCAGCGGCGAAAACCGGGCCGTGCTGGCCGCCGAACGGGCCATCTCACACCCATTGCTGGAAGATATCTCTATTTCCGGTGCACGTGGCGTGCTCATGAACATCACCAGCACCAGCGATCTCACCATGGAGGAGATGACCGAGGCCTCGGACCGGATCTACAGCGAGGTCGGTGAAGATGCCGATATCATTTGGGGTACGGTCATCGACGATACCCTGGGCGACGAGATCCGCGTCACCCTGATCGCCACCGGCATCGGCGGCTCCGCCGAGACGACCATCCGGGGCCGACGTGAAGAATTCAAACTGCGCGGCAAGGTGCGGGACCTCACCCCCGCAGACCTCCAGCACGCCGAAGACTTTGACGTGCCGACCTTTATTCGTCAGAAAGAAGCCGTGGGCGAAAGCAGTGGTGCGACGTATCGCGGGCACCGGGGGATCGTTCTGGACAAC
>JBDNAO010000342.1:0-5450 GCA_039768375.1 Desulfobacterales bacterium
CACTGATTAGTTTCCGATCCAGAAATCGCCATTTTCTGCAAGTTCAAGGAAATCAAGGAATCGAGATCGGTATTCGTACCGGATACGGTTATTTGTAAAGCTTTTGGATGCAGGTTTCAAAAATTCTAACGATGTTGTAAAGCGCGAGCCGCATAAACCAGTCATAGCACGGATGCTCGGGAAATTTGGGAATGGCATACTTACCTTTTTTTTGCGCCAACGCCCGAATCCCGAATTCTCCAATGTTCCACATCAGGGCCGCATACGCTGCGGTATTGAGATCGCGGGCCCAAACAGTGCGTTTGTCGGTGGCCAGAGCCTCTCGATATTCTTCTGAAAAAACAGGCTGGTTAAACCCTTCGACTTTATTTTCCAGGCTGAACTCACAACCATAGACCAGGGCAATGCCTAAAACAGCGCCGTTCATGCGCAGTTGCCAGACCGAATCGATCTCCGTGCGAGGAAGAGGATAAGCACCGGTTTCGAGATTGACAAGGCTCGAAATGGCACCGAATTCACCCGCATACCGCAGCAGAAGAGTCAGGGAATATTCATCAACCGTCTCGATCCACTTCTTCAATTTGGACATCGGCACCCCTGCATCAAGGTTGGCGATTCATATTTTCCGACCCACAAAGTCCACACGTAAAAAAGACCGGTTTCGAATCGGCGGCACCCGTAAGGTGCATACGATCAGGCAACTCTCTTTGCCAACCTCGCGTGTCAAAAAAAAAACCGAGTTGCTTTTATGAGGCAAGCCGGTTTTCGTGATGTTCCCCGGCAACCCGGCTGTCTACATAAGATCCGTGGCTTTCCGTCCCTGCCTCGCGACAGGTTTGGCCTATTTGCGGGAAGTTACTTATTTTAAACGATTATACGATGATGTGTCGGGTTTGTCAAATTTTCACGCAGAAATTTATCTGCGCGCGAAAGGGTTCACCCGGCGCAATTTTCAGAGCCGGATTTCCACTTTGTCCTGCAGGAATTTTTTAACAGCGGCAATCGGCACCTCATGCCGGTGAAAGATTCCGGCCGCCAGGGCCGATTCGGCCGCGGTTTTGGTAAAGACCTCCAGGAAATGGTCCGTACGACCGGCTCCGCTGGAGGCGATAACGGGAATAGAGACCGCTTTCTTGACCGCGTTGATCAACTCGATGTCGAATCCGAGCCGGGTGCCGTCTCGATCGATACAGTTCAACAGGATTTCACCTGCCCCCAGATCTTCGCAGGCCCGGGCCAGGGTTACGGCGTCCAGGTCCCGCCCTTCCCGTCCGCCCTTGATAGTGCATTGGTACCAGCAATATCGCTCGCCATCGGGACCTGGTATACTCGTTTCAATCACCGGGTGCCTGACGGCATCCGGCGAGGGCACATATACCCTGCGCGGGTCGATGGAGACGACGACCGCCTGGTTGCCGTATACCCGTGCAATTTCCTCGATGGCGCTATGGCCGGATTTTATCCCGGATTTCAGATAGTCTTGCACGACCAGAACCGCATCACTGCCGATGGATACCTTGTCGGCTCCGGACCGGAAATACTCTGCCGCGACCTCGAGTGCGGTATATTGTCGACCGTTTTTGTCGGTGTAGTTCCTGATCCCGCCGCCGATGGTCAGCGGCACGAAAACGGTGCGGGAGGTCTGTTTCAGCACCTCGAGCATCGGCATGTCTTCCAGCGGAAAATCCCTGAACCCGGTGATGTTGAGAAAGGTGATTTCATCCGCGCCTTCCTCATAGTAACGTCCGGCCAACTCCACCGGCCGGCCGAGGTTGCGGACGATTCCCTCTTCACGGACATCGTACCGGTCGCCTTTCGTGACCACGAGATCGCCCTGGTCGTTTGACCGGACATCCA
The DNA here is from genome assembly GCA_039768375.1 of Desulfobacterales bacterium. Classification (GTDB taxonomy): domain Bacteria; phylum Desulfobacterota; class Desulfobacteria; order Desulfobacterales; family SG8-13; genus JARFQH01. The sequence continues at coordinate 1,858 of JBDNAO010000342.1, forward strand.
GGCAGGCGATGATCCGCTTGGCCAGGCGGGTAGAGTTCGCGGCGCGAGCGGGAAGAAACCGGCGGGAACCGACTTCCAGAAAATTTTTCAGAAGGCGGAGTCCGGCGCGACCACTTTTTTCGGGGTGGAACTGGGTGGCGATGATGTTCGCTCTTTGAATACCGCTGACGAACCTGTCGCCGTAATCGGTGGTTGTGAGGACAACCGATGCGTCGAGCGGCGCGACATAATACGAGTGGACGAAATAGAATTTTTCGTTGCCTTCGAGCTGATCGAAAATCTTCGAGGGTTTTCGGATGCTGAGGCCGTTCCAGCCGATGTGCGGGACGGCCAGTTCGAGGGTGAACCGTTTCACCACTCCCGGAATAATCCCCAGGCCTTCACACCCCGGCGCCTCCTCGCTGGCATCGAAGAGGGCCTGCAAGCCCAGGCAGATTCCCAAAAATGGGCGGTTTGAATTGAGGTAGGCTTTCAGTGGTTCCACGAGGCCCTTGCGGTTCAGTATCTGCATCATGTTGCCGAAAGCGCCTACCCCCGGGAAGACCATTTTCTCGGCTGCAAGGATGTCAGCCCCCGATGAGACGATTTTGACGGTTTCTCCCAGGCTTTCGATGGCGTTGATCACGCTTCGAACGTTACCGGCGCCGTAATCGAGCAATGTGATCATTTGGAATTACCTCTAAAGGGGTTCAGCCATCGGTCAAAAGCAGGCAGTATCAGGACAACAAAGGCGGCGGCATATCAGGAGGCCCGTCCCTCTCGCGAGAGAAATGCTTCCTGCAATTTTTCGAGCAGATCTTTCAGTTCGTAGGATTTGGTGAGGTGGTACCGATCCTCCAAGCGCCCCGGTATGTACCGGCTTTTTTCGTCTTTAATGGCGTTGCTGCTCAATTCTGGCGTTCCGCCTTACCTTGTCGATGAATCGCATGGGCGGAAACCGTCATTGGGTTCGATTTGCCACGCCGCTAGCGCGGCAGCGTCACCGGCATCCCCATCAACGGCCAGAGGAGATAGACGGCAAAACCGACCACTACCATGAGAATAATGCTTGCCGGAATCCCGTACAAGAAGAACTCTCCCGTTGTAAACTGTTTCGAATCATAGGCAATCGCATTGGGCGCGGCCCCCACGAGCAGCAAAAAGGGCATGCCGGCCGTCACCAGGGACGCAAACAGAATGACCTCGGCCGCCACTCCTAGGTAGGGGGCAATGACGAACGCCACCGGCAGCGAAATGGCGATGGCGGCCACGTTCATGATGAAATTGGTCATCATCATGACAAAAAACGCAATACTCATGGTGAACACGAACCAATTGGCTTCCTTAAACATAACCAGCCAGTTGACGGCCAGCCACTTGGCGGCCCCGGTCTCCCAGAGGCAGAAACCGATACTCATCGCACCGGCAAAGAGCAGGATGATGTTCCACGGAATGGCCTCTAAGTCGTCGATGTCCAGGATCCCCGTGAGAAAGAACATGATGGTCGAAATCAGAATGATGGCCGTCTTGTCGATCGGCTGCAGGGCCGGTATGAAAGAGCGCAAGGACATGGTCAGGATGCAGGCCAAAACGATGACGCTGGCGACGATTTCGTTGCGCGACAGCGGCCCGAGCTCCGAATAGAGTAGTTTGGCCCTTTCTCTTAAGCCGGGGATGGTTCTCTTTTCCGGTTTGAAAAAAACCATGAAAAATCCCCACAAGATAAAGGTCATCAGCCACCCGATCGGGAACATGTAGTAGGTTAATTGAAAGAACGAGACGCTCTGACCGACTATGTCGGTGTAAAAGCCGAGGGCCACGGCCCCGCGCGCCGCCCCCAGCAGTGTGACGATGCTGCCGGCCCCGGCCACATAGGCCATCCCGATGAAGAGCCCCTTGCCGAACTTGGTGGGCCGGTCGCCTTCACCGTACAGGGAATAGATGGCCAGTAAAAGGGGATAAATGGTGGCCGCCACCGCGGTGTGGGCCATGATGTGGGCAAGGGCGGAGGTAACAACGAAACAGCCCAGATAGATCATGCTGGTGCGTTCGCCCACGATCGCCAGCATCTTATAGGCCATTCGACGGGTCAGACCGGTTTTCGTGAAGACCAGACCGATGACGATTGATGCGAAGATGAACATCACCGACGGGTCCATGAAGTCCTTGAAAGCCACCTTGGCGGGTCGGATCAGGAAAAGGGCTTGCAGCACGCCGATCGCCAGGCTGGTGACACCGATCGGCACGACTTCGAAAACCCACCAGATGCCGGCCAGCAGAAAGACCGCCAGGGCGCCCTTTCCCTCTCTGGTCAGCTCAAAATGCTTGCCAAGCGGATCGATGGCATCCGGCCAGGGTGGGGAATAGTACGCGACTGAAAAAAGGGTTACCCCCAAAAAGAGGAAAATCAGTTTTTTCCAGTTAATCTGACTCGTTATGCCGTTCACCCCATCGCTCATGCTCTGTTCCTCCCCAGTCGTGCTGCGTTATCATCAGGCTCAATTGATAGCGGATCGATTTAATCGCTTTCCGTACTTTCTGCGCTGCACTCCTTTAATTTGTGAAAAACGGCGGCAAAGACGTCGGAGAGCCTCAGAACACCGACGATTTCACCCGATTTGTCGGTCACCAGCAGTGATTGGTGATGGCCGATGATCAGCTGGTGGATGGCCACATCCAGGGAAGCGTCTTCTTGGACATATTCCCCTTCGGTAGGTGTGTACATGAATTCTTTGACCTTACGGTCGGCCCCTTTTTTACAGATGTCCCCCAGGGGGGTGGCCCACAGGGAAAACTGGTTCAGCATGCCCTGGATATATGTCGTACTGAACCCCAGGTGGCGGGCGGCGCCGTCGGTTTGGAGCTCTTTATATTTCGGTTCCAGGGCTTTCAGGGCATCCAGTTGGCTGAGTTTGCCGATGATTTTGTGGTTTTTGTCGTATATCAAGACGGCACGATGCCGATAGCGGGTCTGGTCGAATTCCTCCTGGGCTTTTTCCAGGGTTAGGATGGCATCGCTCAGGGTGGCGTCGTCGGAGACGGTGGCATATTCCGAAAGCGGAACCATCAGGTCTTTTACGATATAAGTCTTCATATTAGCACCCCTTCTGTGATGATGCGGTGTTGACTGTGGCACGGTTCCCGGCTCGAATCATTCGGTCGGATTTTCGCGGACGATTTATTTTTCATGTACCCCAACTGTTTTTCTTAATTTTTGTCCTTGACGGCCATAAAGCCTTTGTCAAAGAAAAGATTGGCTTTTTTTCAGACCGGCTCGATCTTTTGATATAAAGGATTCCCGATAGCATTGAGATTTTGAAAGATCAACAATTAATTGGTTTGCGTGGCGGGGCCCTGCGGCGGGAAGGTTTTGTTAAGTTGCTGAAATGGTATGGTAAATTGATGAAAAAAGCATGATGCCGGAGGGCGCCTGGGCATGCTTGTGCAGGAATGCATCAACCGCTCGAAACAGATCCACCGCCAAGCTGATGATTCCGATTACAATATATTAAGGGTCGCGGCAAGAAATAATTACACAAGATTGCGCAGGATTTTGGTTCGTCTATAAGGCACATCCGCCGGCGCATATCGGGATATGTGTTGGTGGATGTAAC
>JBDNAO010000343.1:0-4007 GCA_039768375.1 Desulfobacterales bacterium
CCAACACATATCCCGATATGCGCCGGCGGATGTGCCTTATAGACGAACCAAAATCCTGCGCAATCTTGTGTAATTATTTCTTGCCGAGACCCTTACATTCGGCATTCCCGCCACGGCTGAACCAGCAGGATGAGCCCGGCTGCCACCAGATACATCAGGCCCAGGTAGGAAAAGACCAGGGTGTAGTTGCCCCGGGTAACATCCAGGATATGTCCGCTCAGCCATGGGCCAAGCGGCCCGGAAACGAAACCGTAGGCGGTAAAAATCAACCCGAAGATGGCCCCGAAGTGCGCCATGCCGAAACAGTCGCCGGCCAATGGGCCAGAGACCGCAAACAGGGTCCCGAAGGCGAAACCGATGACTGCTGCCAGTGCGGCCCATAGCCACAGACCCACCAAATGGGGCATGATCAGATAAGCAAAGCCTGCGCCGGCAAAGCTCATCGCCATTGTGCGTGATCGACCGATCCTGTCCGAGGAATAACCGCTGATCAACCTGCCGCAGCCGTTGGTCAGATTGAATGCTGTGAGCAGGACGACGGCATCAGCGAGATTCAGGCCACGGGCCAGGCCGAACCCGGTGGCCAGCACCAGCATGCTGGCCCCGGCAGCGCCGGCGAACACCCAGGTGAACCAGAGGCACCAGAACTCCCGGCTTTTCAGGGCTTCCTTCACCGAGCGGCTGTTGGACGCAGACGGCGTAACGGGCGTCGACGTCGACGCATCGGTCTCCGGAAACCGGATCAGGGCGGAAGCGGTCAGACCGATGGTAAGCGCTGCACAACCTGCGGCCAGGGTCACCGCTTCGTAGCCCCATTTCGATAAGAGGATGGAAAAAATTGGGGACATGACCGCCGCCGATAACCCGAAGGCCATATTAAAAAAACCGGCAACCAGGCCGCGTCTTTCGGGATACCAGCGCTGGACTACCGTCAGTCCCGGGAGGTATACAAAGGCCGATGAGACGCCGACCGAAAACGCCCAGATGTTGACGTCGATCATATTTTCGGCCTGACTCAGCCAGATGGAGCTGCTGCCGCACATTACGGCCCCGATAGAAGTCAACCTTCCGGGGCCGTATTTCTCCTGCAAGCGCCCGCACAGGTACATGAAGCAGGTGGCACCGGTGAGAATGAAAAACACCGTCCCGCCCACAGCACCGCCGCTGGCGTCGAATACCTGCTGCCAATGCTGGCGCAGGACGCCGGGGAGGCCGAAAATAAACGAACCCGGCCAGAAAATGGCGCAGGCACAGGCAATCAGGATGAAGGCTCGGGGGCTTTTTACCGGCATGCGGACTCCTCGATCAATACCGATTCTGTGCTACCGCATCAGCGGTGTTTACCATGATGCCGGCATTTGGGCAAACATCAGTCTATTTGCCGCTAAAAAACGGTCTTTATATTGAGGAAGTGGGGGAGATGTGCGGAAGAGGAAGGTAAAATCCGATTTTGAGTATGAATGGCACCTTTTGTGTACCGCCGTCCTTAGTACCGTACCGACTATCGATATTGACCGCTTCGTGGCTTACTTTCTATAGTGGACGACCAGGACAGGACAGGGGGCCGCGTTGATGACATATTCGGTAATGGTACCGACAACGAAATCCATGACGTTATCTTTACCGTCGGTACTGATGACAATCAGATCTGTTCCGAGTTGTTCGGCAACCTCCACGATGACCTTTTCCGGCTTGCCGTCGCGCAGCAGGTAATCCACTTCAATATCATCGGCATGCAACTTATGGATGACCGCCTTCATTTCTTCTTTTGAATCAATAGCTATCCGCCTGTATTTTTCCTTCATTTCGTTGACACTGACTCGCAGCATCTTCCGTTCTTCCTTATCCATAAACTCTTGGTGGATATTGAGCAGAGTGATTTTTGAACCGAACTGGTGGGCAATCTGCACGGCTTTTTGGGTCGCGATATCGGAACGCTCATTCAAGTCGGTTGGACAAAGAATGTGGTTGAACATGCGATTTATCCTCTCTGCCAAAGTAGCGGTTGACGTTTCTTTATTTCAAAATCTTACAACAATTTGGCTTTAACGCAATTACAGTTACGATCCGAATGGGCCGCAGAAAAAATTTGGTGAGTTTCATAATATGCGGATATATTTTCAGAGGCGCAACTAACGATAGTCACATCGGAATTTACAGAGTGTCGATTGTCAAGTTGTCTATCGCGACGGAAGCGGAAATGTCAAACCAAAACCGTAATAATCAGAGAGCCACTTAAATGCAGGCTATCCATCTATATCCTAAACTGATCGGTTCCAGGTTCAGGGTTTAAGCCCGCCCTGGCCTCCGGCTCGTAGTCTACGCTCGGAGTGCGCGACGGGACGTGGCTATGAAATTGTTTGCATATTCTATAGACGTTGCTTTCCATCACCACATCTTTCCAAGCCGGGTCCGGGCCAGGGGTTCAAAGGTAATAAAATACTGATTTCCGAAACTTTATACGCTATTTCATGAAATCACCAAAACGGTTCATCCACTGCGCAATCCCCCTGCAGTTGACAATGAGGACGACACAGTGGTACCTCTCAGCCGATTATCAGAATGGAGTGGGTCACTTTCTCGGGTTGTTTTTTTGGGGTCGTCACCAGAAAAGTTGATGAATCTATCAGGGTTTACAAAATTAATTTGGGCGCAAATATGACAGACATCAAGATCATCACGACGGGCGGGACGATCGACAAAATTTATTTCGATGCCAAGAGCGAATTTCAGGTCGGTGCACCCCAAATCGGTGAAGTGTTGAAGGAGGCCAATGTTACCCCTGGCTTTGAGATCACATCACTGCTGCGCAAGGACAGTCTGGATCTGACCGACGCGGATCGCAACCGCATTTACAAGGCGGTGAAATCATGCCCCCAGAATCGGGTTATCGTCACCCACGGAACCGACACGATGATCACCACCGCCTTGGTTCTTAAAAAAATCGCCCAAAAAACGATTGTGTTGACCGGCGCCATGCAGCCGGCCAAATTCCGTTTTACGGATGCGGTGTTCAACATCGCCAGCGCCTTTGCGGCCGTTCAGCTTTTACCGGCCGGGGTCTATATCGCGATGAACGGCAGAATATTCGATCCGCAGACATCCAGGAAAAACCGCGATCTAAACCGGTTTGAAGGCTTGGATAAATAGTCGGTGAAACTCGAGCGTATCCGATGTATTTCCAGGGGTTTAACACAAAATAAGGTGGGTGCCTTCCATCCATCTTGGATAACCGGTTTCGAGTCGCGGCTGAAACTCGCCGCCAACGGGGTCTAAGCCCGGACCAGTTTCGTCTTCAAATAAGGGCTTCGGATATATTCTTGAGGGGTATGTCTTCCATGCGGCAGTGACATGAGGTCCGGTCTAAAACCTCGTAGGCGACTCAGACAGTCAGCCGCAGTTCTTAACCGCTCATCCGGGCCCCGGCGCGTCATTTTCATGCACCGTGGAGGCCTATAGGGCCATGCGTATTTAACTCAGGACATTGACTGGACATGCCAATTCCAATCCAGGAAGAGATCGTCACCATCGTTGATGAAAAAAACCGTGTCGTCGGCGCAGCCCCACGCTCGCGCATGCGGGCCGACGGGCTGCCCCACCGGGCCACCTACATCCTGGTCTTCAATGACGAGGGCGAGCTTTTCGTTCAGAAGCGGACCACGGGCAAAGACATCTATCCCGGATACTATGACGTGGCCACCGGGGGAGTCGTTCTGGCCGGGGAGTCTTACGAGGATGCGGCGGAGCGGGAACTGGCGGAGGAACTTGGCGTTACCGGCGTTCGGTTAAAGGGCCATTTCGATTTTTTTCACGAAGACGCCGGCAACCGGGTATGGGGCCGGGTCTTCTCCTGCATATACAACGGTGAGGTTATTCTGCAGGAAGAAGAAGTGGAGAGCGGCGCCTTCCACCCGGTGCATGAAATCCAGGAGATCAGCCGCAAGCGACTTTTCACGCCGGATGGCCTCTATGTTTTGCAGCGTTTCCTTGCGCAAGTCTCCCCGCCG
>JBDNAO010000344.1:0-3550 GCA_039768375.1 Desulfobacterales bacterium
CCTGAACCGGTCAGTTCCGGCTTATATTTCAAGCCAGGAATCCGAATAGAGCGACTTGCCGAGAATAACGTTCACGGTTTTGGCGTAATCCTGAAGTTCTTTCGGCAGGCTCGCGATATCCGGCTCGTTGTCGTCCATCATTCCGTATATGAGGTCGACGATGTCCTGACGCTTGCCTTTGGCAATGTCGGCCAACTGGATATCGAGCGGGTCTGCAATCACTGAAACCATTCCGCATTTTCCGAGCATGACCATATAGGTCTGGTTCAGGATTGGACGCAAGTGGTCCGGCGGCCCGTTGGAGATGTTGGACAGACCGCAAGTGCTCTTTGCACCCGGTGCGATGTCCGCCAGCATCTTCTGAAACTCCATCAGGCTGATCAATTGGGGTTGCTGAATGTTGACCGGAGTGACGATGCCGTCGACCCAGATTTTTTCATTCGGAATTCCGGCTTCATTGGCGAAGTACAGCAGTTCGACGCACAACGCCGCGCGTTCGTTCTCATCCCGCGGCAGCCCTTCCGGCCCCCACATAAGGGCGATGAAGTCCGCACCGTTTTCGGCGGCGATCGGCACCATCCGTTCGTAGCGTTCGGGGCGTACCATGATCGAATTGACGATGTGGGACGTGCCGCTCTTGACCGGTTTGATCACCTTGAGTGCCGCCTCGATGGCATCGATATTCGAGGTGTCCAGCGCCAGCGGGACATCATCCACCACTTCCTGAACGGTCTGGACCACCCACGGCATCAGTTCGTGCCCGTCTTTCTTGGCCGGCCCCAGGTTGATATCGATGTAGTCCATGCCCTTTTCCCGCTGAAAAAGAGCTTCCTCCTGAATTGGTTTGGGGTCGCGTTCTTTGAACGCTTTACCGATCTTTCGTGAAATGACGTTTAAACTTTCGCCTATCAGCAGCATCGACTCTCCCTCCCATGTGGCATTTCTGAATTTTTCGACAAGCGGTTGAAGAACGGCAGCCGACCGTTCTACAACCGGCAGTGCCAGTTATTGTTTTCCCTTAAGAAATCCGGAGATATGGGCGGCTTCGCGCGGCCCTACGGTGACGTTCCAGCCCGGCAGTTCCTCTTCCATATCGCCGGCGATGGCGGCAGCGTATCCGGGGATGATAATCTTCTGGTGTTTAATTTTGTCGGCGATGCCGCTCTTCTTGACGAACAGGCCGACATCGTCGCCGGAAAATTTACCGGCGGCCCAGGCCGTCATGACCGACAGGCCCTCGGAGTCCTTTATCAGGAGCCAGGTGGGAACCCGGCTGCCTTCGATTTCACCGGATACGATGAAATAAGTCAGGGCGAAATTGGTGGTGACCAGAACCGGTGAATTCTCATCCGGGTTGGCGATTTCGTAAATGCCTTCGGTCACCGTCATTGGACGCTGCGGGTCGGTGAAAATGTTCAACCGCTCCAGGAGCAACGGAAAGAGGCTCTCGCTCTTGAAATCCGACATCACGACGATCCCGGCATACTTGCCGATGTAAACGGCACCGAGCATCGTTTCGACATCCAGATTTGAGGCCATCTCGCAGGGAAAGGTGATGGTCGGGAAACCCACCGCGCGATTGGCGTTTTTCAACGCCGCCCGCCGAATTGCTACCTGGTCGGTAAAAGACTGCTTGAGTTCCCTGGAACCCGGGTCGAGAACCAGGTCCTTCAACCCCATTCCCGTCAATTTGTCCGCAAGGGGAATCAAGGCTTCAACCGAATCGGCCTTGACGGCCAGGGGCAGATCGTTCTCCTTGGCCAGAGCGCCAAAGGCATCGACATTGGCCGCGGTGGCGGCATACATCAGGGGTCTCTTAAACTTGCAGGCCTCGACACCGGCCTTCATCACCTCGGGATTCTCGGTCATTAGGATCAGGTTGAATTCGGAGGTTTCGGCGATCGTTTTGGCTTTTTCGGCAAATGCGGCCGCATCACCGCCGACGTCCTTCAGCGCCACCAGTTCCGGACGCAGGTTCAGTCCGACCCGTTCAAACTGAAAAGCATTCCAGACCTTCAGCCTGGCTTCAAGGTCGGCCTGCGGGATGTCCGAGCCGACAAGGGCGGCCAGGCCCGTCGGATTGTAAAAGGTTTTTTCGTGACGGCTCAACACAAGCTCGCCACCGACGGTCAGTTTGCGGACGCCTTGCCCGATCACCACCGGGCGAATGGGCGGAGCGGAAGCCTCGGCCAGTTGTTCGCGTGCTTCATCAGATACATAGGGGCAGCTGTCGAGTTCGGCCTTGCCTGAAGCCAGGTTCATGGCAAACGCCAGGCAAGTCGGAACCCCGCATTCCTTGCAGTTGGTCTTCGGCAGGAGTTTGAAAATCTGAATACCGGTTAATGCCATTTTTTTCTCCTTCAGTCGAGTTATACGAGTTGCCGGTTCCGGGTCGCGCACTGCGGCGGGCGGTCGACTATCTTCAACCGCCGCTCACAGAACGCGACACGCGACATAACGGGTGTAATTACTGGATCAACGGCTCCATGGAGAGGGCCGGGTGCCCCTTTTCCTGCAGGAAGGGCAGAATTTCTTCCTCTGTGAGCCCGACGGTCTCATCGGCGATCTTATCGATCAGGTCCGGAACACCCATTTCGGTTCCTCGCTTGATGATCCGCTCCTTGATTTCCTCCTTCAGGCTCTTGGGCATCCAGACCATCCGCAGCAAGCCGCCGTCGCCGACGAGGAACTTGCCCTGGGTGATATTGAACTTGGAGTGCCCCACGAAACCCGGTGAGGAAGCGCCGCCGCCCATGACACCGGCCAGAGTGGTAAACTTCATGCCGCAGGGGGTTTCCCCGGTGTAATCCCGGTGAACGGTCATGACGCCGTTACAGGCCGGCAGCATGGCCGCGATGCATTCGCAGCAGCCGCAGGTGGTCATCGGGTCGACCACCATAGAGTAGAAGTTGTAGTGGTCGATGGCCCCGCGGGAGGCCTTTCTGATGAACTCGTTGACACCCTTCCACTGGCCCAGTTTCGGGTCGATGCACTCGCCTTTTTCGATCGGCTGGTTGGGGCCGGTGGGATTGATCTCGAAAGAGGCCTTGCAGTCCATCCAGTTGTAAGCACCGCAAAGGCCGGTTCTCTCCGGGCTGACCGTGCAGACGTGTGTGGGCGCAAAAGACTGGCAAAGGGTGCAGGAGTAGTAAATCTCCGCGTCCTCGTCTCTCATTTTCTCCACCCGCTCGTCTCTGGTTCTGTATTCGACCCGGGCGCGCTTGGTGAGCTCGTCGACTTTTTTCTTGTCGGTGATCAGGGTGACCTGAACCTTGTCGAGGATGTTGCCGAAATCCTGGTGGAATTTGGCATGCAGCACGACGCCGATATCTTTGATGGTAAACCCTTTTTCGATGGCCCCCTTGCCGACCCGCACCCACGCGATATCCCGCTGACCGATGTGCATCACGCCCTGGATGTAATTGATCAGGTGGTGGATCTGGCGCTCGATGATCGGCTCGAAATCGGTCTGGAATTTCCGACCGGCCACCTGAACGTAAATACCGAGCGGCAGGGTCTCGCCTTCCTTGATGTCGGTGACATTCGGACC
>JBDNAO010000345.1:0-6349 GCA_039768375.1 Desulfobacterales bacterium
CCGCGGTAAGAGAAAATGATTAGAATCAATTCAATGAAAGCGGCTGTCGGCCTCTGCATCATTTACCTGTTCCTTCTTACCGGATGTTCGCTCTACAATTCGGTCCGTGATTTTTTTTTCAAAGAAAAGGATGTCGAACCGGTGGAGGTCCTGGTTCAAGAGGGCATGGATGAATTTGACAGCGGGAATTACAAATCGGCCCTCGAGTATTTTCAGAAAATCAAGGACTGGTATCCGTTCAGCAAATATGTCACCCTGGCGGAGTTGAAGATCGCCGATTCGCACTATCAGCTCTTAGAGTATGAAGATGCCATCTTTGCGTATCAGGAGTTTGCCGACCTTCACCCCAACAACGAGGCAATTCCCTACGTTCTTTACCAAATCGGCCGCTGCTATTTCGACCAGATGGATACGATCGACCGCGACCAGACTGTTACCCGCAAGGCCTTGGAAAATTTCAGGCAGCTTCAGAAACAATACCCCCAATCGCTTTATGCCGAAAAGGCGACCGATCACATCGACAAATGCTTGAAAAACCTCGCCGGCAACGAGTTTTACATCGCGATGTTCTATTACAAAAGCAAGCATTACGATGCGGCCCTGCAGCGCTTCAAGTCGCTTGTCACCAATTATCCGGATGTCGGTGTTCATCGCGTTGCCCTGCAGTACATCGCCAAGTGCGAGTCTTCACTTGCCAAGCAGGCCCAAGGCAATTAAGGGCCCCGTCAAAAAATAATTCCACCTCTTGCTTGTCTTATGGCCCGCCTACTGCGTTACATCCACCAACACGTATCACGATATGCGCCGGTGGATGTGCCTTGTAGACAAACCATAATCCGTCGCAATCGTTTGGAATTTTTCTTACCGTGACCCTAAAAAAGGTAAGCGTTCACAGGGCACCGCATCTGCTTTGTTGTCGGGCACTTGAAGTACAAAAGTACGTCTGCGCACCCGACGCCTCGCATCTGCGGCATCCTGTAAACGCTTACGATTAGTTGGATTGAAGCGTATCGGATTTTGCAACGCTGTGAACGGTTACAAAAAAGACTTTACAGATTCCGACCGTTACTGTAGAAACCCACTTTTAATTTTCGGGTATCAATTTTTCGGTTTCGCTCACTCGCGGCCCGAGTTGAAAGGAGCGCCGAATCACATTTCAAGAGAGGTGATTATGTCGAAAGCATGTGAAATATGTGGTAAAAAACCGATGGTGGGCAACAATGTGAGTCACGCGCACAACGTGAATAAACGCCGGTTCAACCCGAACCTGCAGCAAGTCAGGGCTAACGTAAACGGCAGGGTTAAAAAGATGACAGTCTGTACCGGTTGCATCAAATCCGGATGCATCGTCAAGGCGCCCTGAACTCTTACAAACGTCTTTTGACGGTCAGCAACCCGGCCCAGCACCAGGCCGAGGTGGTGCAGGTGTTATAGGCTTTAAGATAAAGATTTTGGCTGTGTTATCGGTCGTTGGCGTATTACAATACAGCCGCCTCCCTCAGGCCTTGCCAAAATCTTTATCTTAAAGCCTATAGATCAGCTGACGCGTTTAACCTCAAGAACCTGTTTGACCTTTTTAAGCGACGACATTATCCGGTTCAGGTGCTCGGTATCTTCCACATCGATGGTGAACACACTGTTCACGATCTTGTTTTCCTGAGTTTCAGTTTTGGCGTTCAGTATGTTGGCGTCATTCTTGCTGATGTTGCTGACGACGTCGGCCAGCAGCCCGACACGGTCGTGGGAACGGATGAAAATTTTTACCGGATACGTATCTGACTTTTCAATGTTCCACTCCACTTCGATTTGGCGTTCGGGAGTCATTTTCAGGGCGTTGACGCAGCCCGCGCGGTGAACGGTCACGCCATAGCCGCGGGTAATGTAGCCGGTGATCGAATCTCCCGGCACCGGTTGACAGCACTTGCCGAATCGAATCAGAATATCATCCACTCCCTTGACCACCACCCCGCCTTTGGGCTTTTTCTTACGCACCCGTCCGATGAGCTTGTTAAAGACTGACTCCCGCTTCTCTTCGCTTTCGGCCTTTGCTGTAAAACGCCGCACCACCTGCAGCGGTGTGATCTTGCCGTAGCCCACGCTGGCGATCAAGTCTTCGACCGCTTTGAGCCCGAAGTGCTCCACCACCCGGTTCATTTCGTCGGTTTTGATCAGTGCCGAAAAATTGAGCCGTTCCTTGCGGAATGCCTTTTCGCACATTTCCCGTCCGAGTGAGATGCTGCGGTCTTTTTCCTGGGTTTTAATCCATTGACGGATTTTCGAGCGGGCCTTGACCGTCTTGACATACTTCAACCAGTCCTTGCTCGGCTGGTGGTTCTTTTGGGTTACGATCTCAATGACATCGCCGATTTGCAGTTCGTACTGGAGCGGGACCATGCGGTCGTTGACCTTCGCTCCGACGCATTGGTCGCCAACCTCGGAGTGGATCATATAGGCGAAATCGACCGGTGTGGCCCCCTTGGGAAGCGTTTTGATTTCCCCGCGGGGAGTGAACACATAAACCTCGTCCGGGAAAAGGTCGATGCGCACGTTTTCCATGAATTCGCCCGGATCCCTGAAATTTTCCTGGTTTTCGACCAAATCCTGGATCCAGGTGTACATTCGACTCACCCGTTCGTCGACCTGCTTGCCTTCCTTATAGCCCCAGTGGGCGGCGATGCCCGATTTGGCCACTCGGTCCATTTCCCAGGTACGGATTTGGACCTCCATCCGCTCGCCGTAGGGACCGAAAACCGTCGTGTGAAGCGACTGGTACATGTTGGGCTTAGGACGGCTGATATAGTCCTTGAATTTGATGTCGATCGGTTTCCAGAGCGAATGAATCAAACCGAGGGTTTCGTAACAATGAGGGATGGAGTCGAGGATGATCCTGAAGGCGATGATGTCGTAGACGTCTTCGAAGGCCAGGTTCTGGCTCATCATTTTGTGGTAGATGCTGTAGTAATTCTTGTTTCGACCCAGCACCTCGCACTTCAGGCTGGCCGCCGCCATCTTTTTCAGAATGTATTTCTTGACGGTTTCAACATATTTTTCGCGCTCCGCCTGATCCTTGGCGACCAGATTGCTGATCCGTTGGTACTCATCGGGCAGCATGTACTTGAAGGAGGCGTCTTCGAGCTCCTTCTTGATCCAGTAGATGCCTAACCGGGCGGATATCGGCGCGTAGATATCCATAGTTTCCCGGGCGATATTGATTTTTTTCTTTTCGCTGCGGTGATACTGGAGGGTCCGCATGTTGTGCAGACGATCCGCGAGCTTGATCAGTATGACACGAATGTCGTCGGCCATGGCCAGCAGCATCTTGCGGATGCTCTCGGCCTGTCGGGCTTCGGAGCTGCTCAGACGCAGTTTGCTCAGCTTGGTGACCCCAGAGACGATGTGAAGAACTTCGGGGCCGAAAATTTTCTCGATTTCTTCCGGTGTGGCCGCCGTATCCTCGAGAACATCGTGCAGAAGACCGGAGGTGACGCTGATTTCATCGAGGTTCATGTCGGCGAGGATGCCGGAGACCTCCAGCGGATGGGACAGGTAGGGTTCACCTGAGAGGCGCACCTGGCCTTCGTGGACCCGCGCGGAGTAAATGTAGGCCCGTTCGATCAGGCTGAGGTCGGCCTCAGGGGAGTATTCGGCAACCTTGTCGAGGATGTCGGTAATTCGGATCATAGGCGATGCATAAAATTGTGTCCGATGGGTTGCTTGTCAGGGAAACGTGTTCCCAAATTTCAATATCCAATGACTCAAACAGGTTTGTCATTTTGAATTTTGGTCATTGTGATTTGTTTGTTATTTGTTATTTGCGATTTCAATAGGATTTGGCGAAGACGACCCTTTGCGGTGAAGGCTTACCGCAAGCAATGCATCCACCCGGACCCGTGTCATCGTGCAGTGCGCCTGGGAAGGGGATGCAGCGGATGGTCACGCCGAGATCCTCCTTAATGGCTGTTTCGCACGCTGCATCACCGCACCAGTGCGAAAGTGCGAACCCGCCGTGAATTTCGGGTTTTTCTTTGTCTGAAGGCGTAAAATAATCACAAAAGGATCTATTTTCATCGATCACTGTCGTATAGGTCTTTTGGAAAGCCAGCGCGCGATCGAATAACGCGTGTTGAATGCTGTCGAGGATATCGGTGATTTCGGCGACAAACCGGTCGCGTTTGACGGAGATTTTTTCGCGGTGATCCCGGTCCCGGCGACCGACGAAAACAGATTCTGCGGCGATGTCCCGGGGGCCGATTTCGACCCTCAGCGGAATGCCTTTCTTGATCCATTCCCATCCTCTGGCACCGCCGATGTCACGCGCGTCGATTTCCACCTCGATCGACCGCCGACCGTACTGCTTCTCTCTCAGTGCTTCGGCCAGACGGTCGACATACGGCATCACCAGGGCGTTCTCCTCTGCATTCCGTACGATGGGCAGCAAAACGACATGTGCCGGCGCGACCCGAGGCGGCAAGAGGATGCCGTTGTCATCGCCGTGGGTCATGATCAGACTGCCGATCAGTCGTGTTGACGCACCCCAGGAAGTGGTCCAGGCGAACTGCTCCTGTTCGTTGGCATCCTGATACCGAATTCCCGACGCCCGGGCAAAATTTTGACCGAGAAAGTGAGACGTGCCGGCTTGCAAAGCGCGACGATCCTGCATCATCGCTTCGACGCACAGCGTGTCCACCGCACCTGGAAATCTTTCCCCCGCCGTTTTACGGCCCTTGATGACCGGAATGGCAAGGTGCTTTTCGGCGAGTTCGGCGTAGACCTCAAGCATCATGCGGGTCCTTGCGAGGGCTTCTTCCTCGGTTGCGTGCGCCGTGTGCCCCTCCTGCCACAAGAATTCACTGGTTCTCAAAAATACCCTGGTCCGCATTTCCCAGCGGACGACATTGGCCCATTGGTTGATGAGAATGGGTAGGTCCCGGTAGCTGTTGATCCACTTCGAAAAGGAGTCACCGATGATCGTTTCCGATGTCGGTCTTACGACAAGGGGTTCCGTAAGGGGGCCGGCCGGCACGAGGCCCCCCTCCGGCCCTTTTTCGAGACGGTGGTGTGTGACCACGGCACATTCCTTGGCGAACCCCTCGATGTGTTCGGCTTCCTTCTCGAGAAAACTCAGCGGGATAAAAAGCGGAAAGTAGGCATTTTTCACCCCGGTGGCCTTGAACATCGCGTCCAGTTCGTTCACAATGTTTTCCCAGAGGCTGTAACCCCAAGGTTTGATCACCATGCACCCGCGCACGGGTGATTTTTCAGCAAGGTCGGAAGCCTTTACAACCTGTTGATACCACTCAGAATAGTCTTCTTCCCGGGTGGGAGTGATAGCCGTTTTCGGTTGTTGCTGTTTACCCATTCTTATCCTCGCGTGACTATACCCATGATGTCATTCAGTTCTCGATTTCCATTCGTTTTCGTATTTTTCCACTTCGGCCAGCAGGACCTCCGCCAGCTTTTCTTCGGGGAACTTTTTGACGATTTTACCTTTCTTGAAAAGGATTCCCACGCCGTTGCCGCCGGCGATGCCGATGTCGGCTTCCCGAGCTTCACCGGGACCGTTGACCACGCAGCCCATGATGGCCAATTTAACCGGGACCGATTTGAGTAGAAGCGCTTTTTCGACTTTTTCGGTGATGCCGAAGAGGTCGATATTGCAACGGCCGCAAGTTGGGCAGGAAACGATATCAGGACCATGGCGGCGAATGTCCAACCCTTTCAAAATCTCGTAGCCGACGCGCACCTCTTCGATCGGATCACGGGTCAAGGAAACGCGAATGGTGTCGCCGATCCCTTCAGCCAGCAGCATCCCGATTCCGAGTGTCGATTTGACGATCCCCGGGTAGAGCCCACCGGCCTCGGTCACGCCGACATGCAGGGGGAAATCGGTCTGCTCGGACAGCAGACGGTAGGCATCCACCGTCCGGTGAACATCGGAGGCTTTTATGGAAATTTTCATCCGCTCGAAGCCGAGTGCCGCAATATGCTCGATGTGGCGCAAGGCACTTTCAACCATCCCCTCGGCGGTCACCCCCTTGTATTTCTTCAGGAGATCTTTTTCGAGAGAACCGGCATTGACGCCGATCCGGATCGGTACGCCGTATTCCTCGGCACAGTCCACCACTGCTTTGACTTTTTTACGACCGCCGATGTTGCCGGGGTTGATCCGCAGACCGTCGGCACCCGCCCGAATCGCTGCGATGGCCAAACGGTGATCGAAGTGAACATCGGCAATCAGCGGGATCGTGATCTGCGATTTGATGCGGGCGATGGCGGCGGCGGCGTTTTCGTCCGGCACCGCCGCCCGCACGATTTCACAACCGGCGGCTTCGAGCCTTTTGATCTGGGC
>JBDNAO010000346.1:0-11865 GCA_039768375.1 Desulfobacterales bacterium
GATCTGTCGCAGTGGTTCTGCGAGCGCCCGCCTGAGAATCCCGACGCCCAACTTTTCGTCTCCTTTGGCTTTGACGGAATCCAAGGCGCCGATGCAGCGCACCAGGGCGACGCCGCCGCCAGGCACGATACCTTCCTCGACGGCCGCGCGGGTGGCATTTAGGGCGTCTTCCACACGTGCCTTTTTCTCCTTCATTTCGGTTTCGGTGGCGGCCCCGATGTGAAGCACGGCCACGCCGCCGACCAGTTTTGCCAGGCGCTCCTGAAGCTTTTCACGGTCATAATCCGAGGTGGTTTCATCGACCTGGGCCCGGATTTGCTTGATACGGCCTTCGATGGCGGCCCGTTTGCCGGCGCCGTCGACGATGGTGGTGTTCTCCTTGTCGATCTTGACCGTCTTGCAGCGGCCGAGATCGGCGGTGGTGACGGTCTCGAGCTTGACGCCCATCTCTTCGGAGATGACCTGGCCGCCGGTCAGAATCGCAATGTCTTCCAGCATGGCTTTGCGCCGGTCGCCGAAACCCGGGGCTTTTACCGCTGCCACCTGAAGGGTGCCGCGCAGACGGTTGACGATCAGTGTGGCCAAGGCTTCACCCTCGACGTCCTCGGCGATGATCAGCAACGGTTTGCCCTCGCGCGCAACCGCTTCCAGTAGCGGGACCAGGTCTTTCATGGAGCTGATTTTCTTCTCGTTCAACAGAATGTAGGCGTCGGTCAGCGTTACGGTCATTTTCTCGGGTTGGGTGACGAAGTAGGGTGAAATATACCCGCGGTCAAACTGCATCCCTTCCACCACCTCGAGGGTCGTTTCCATGGCCTTGGCTTCCTCTACCGTTATGACCCCTTCCTTGCCGACCTTTTCCATGGCTTCGGAAATCAGCTTGCCGATCACCAAATCGTTGTTGGCGGATATCGAACCGATCTGCGTGATTTCGTTTTTGTCCCTGGTCGGTTTGGACTGCTTTTTCAGGGCCTCTACCACGGCGGTCACGCCCCGGTCGATACCCCTTTTGAGTGCCATCGGGTTGGCACCGGCCGCCACCAGTTTCTGGCCCTCGCTGTAAATGGCCTGGGCCAGCACCGTTGCGGTGGTGGTGCCGTCACCGGCCACGTCGCTGGTCTTGCTGGCGACTTCCCTCACCATCTGAGCGCCCATGTTTTCAAACTTTTCTTTCAGGTCGATTTCCTTGGCCACGGTGACCCCGTCCTTTGTGACCGTGGGAGAACCGAAGGATTTCTCGAGCACAACATTTCGCCCCTTGGGGCCGAGCGTCACTTTAACGGCATCTGCCAGGGTGTTGACCCCCTTGAGCATTCGCTCTCTGGCTGAAGATCCAAAGGCAATCATTTTCGCAGGCATTTTTCTTTTCCTCCATTTATTATCGAATTATTCCAAGACGCCCAGGATGTCGTCTTCCTTCATAAAAACATGCTCGATGCCGTCGACTTTTATGTCCGTGCCGGCATATTTCGAAAACAGGATCCGGTCGCCGACCTTGACTTCAGGCGCCACACGTTTGCCGTCATCCCCGACCTTGCCCGAACCGACGGCGATCACTTTGCCTTCCTGCGGTTTTTCCTTGGCGGTATCCGGTATGATGATGCCGCCGGCTGTTTTCTGCTCTTCTTCGACCCTGAGAACCAGCACCCTGTCATTCATCGGTTTGATCTTCATTTCTCCCAAGTCCTCCTGATTTAGATTTGTTATTAAATTAATAAGTTATTAAACGTTTCATGGCTAAATTTTAAGCACCATTTATTGCCTGTCAAGTGGCCGATTTTAAAATAATCATAGGCCTTTTTCATTCGGCGCAAGGGTTCGAAAAAAACACCGTCAGGCATCCCGATTCAGGCAGTTCTGCCGCCTTGCAATCGATTTTCATCTCTGTTAGGAAGGAGTGCATTTGTATATAAAAAATCGGTTTGATTCTGTGCGCATCGGCCGGAAGACAATGATGGGCCGTGCAGGGGAGGATATATGACCCGAGTGGCTGTGGTGGGTGCGACGGGATATGCGGGCGGCGAGCTGGTGCGGTTGCTTGCCGGTCACCCCCATATCGAGTTGACCGTTTTGACATCCCGCAAATATGCCGGCCAGAGCTTTGAAAGCGTCTATCCGGCCATGTCCGGGTTTGTGCGGTTGAGCTGCGAGGCCTTCGACAGCCGTCGGGTCTGTGAACAAGCGGATGTGGTTTTCACGGCCCTGCCCCACAAGCTGCCGATGGAAATCGTCCCCGGGCTCATCGAGCAGGGGAAGAGAGTGATCGATCTTTCGGCCGATTTCAGGTTCCGGGATGTCGCACGATACGAAGCGCATTATCAGCCTCATACGGCCGAGGACCTTTTGGCCGGCAGTGCTTACGGTTTATCCGAAATTTATCGGGACGAGATTCGGACGGCCGCCCTGGTGGGCAATCCCGGTTGTTATCCCACCAGCGTCCTGCTGCCGCTCGTACCGCTTGTTCGGGATGGGCTGCTGGACTTGAAAACCCTAATTGCGGACGCCAAATCCGGTGTGAGCGGTGCCGGGCGCTCACCGTCTCTGACCACACTCTACTGTGCGGTGAGCGAATCGTTCAAAGCTTACAAGGTTGCTGGTCACCGGCACAATCCCGAAATGGAGGAGATTCTCGGCCGGGAGGCCGGCCAGGCGGTGACGCTGACGTTTGTACCGCACCTCGTGCCGATGTCGCGCGGCATGCAGACAACCATCTACGCCAACCCGGTCGCCGGCGTCGAGCGCGCGGACATCGACCGCTGCCTGAAGGAATTCTACCACGAGCGGCCGTTTGTGCGTCTTTGTACCGATGGCAAATCACCGGACACTCTCAACGTGCGCGGGACCAACTTTTGTGATATCGGCTTTGTCCTCGACGTGCGCAACAACCGCCTGATTCTCTTGTCGGCCATAGACAACCTGGTCAAGGGTGCGGCCGGCCAGGCGGTGCAGAACATGAACATTATGCTCGGCTTCCCTGAAACGGCTGGACTGATGCAGGTTCCCTATCCGTTGTAGGTGGCGGGATCGATCAGCTGCCGCCGTGGGAGGAGAGTGAAACGCTCATGGTCCTTAAACTACCAATGGTTCCAGGTTCCGGGTTCCAGGTTCTGAGTTTCGAGTTTCAAGTTTCAAGTTTCTATTTGCGGGTCTGATCTAATCTTCGTACTAAAAGCGATCGCTGAGGCTGGATCTTGTTTGACACCTCTCTTCCTATTTCGACAACAACGCCAGGAGGTTCTTGACATCGATCGTGGATTGAAATAGGAGAGACCGGATATCATATGGTCCCACCCGCTTACTTGGAAACACTATAAAAAAGGAGGTTGACGATGTCGGCAAAGCTCATTAAAGGCACGGAAATCCGCGAAGAAATCCTGGAGGAAATCACGGCAGAGGTTGCCCAAATCAAAGAAAAGCACGGTGTGGTTCCCGGGCTTGTCACGATTCTCGTGGGAGAAAATCCGGCCTCCATCTCTTATGTGACCCTCAAGATAAAGACCGCTCACCGCGTCGGTTTCAAAGAGATCCAGGACAGTCAACCACCGGATATTTCCGAGGCGGACCTGCTGGCGTTGATCGACAAGTACAACAAGGATGATTCGATCAACGGCATTCTTGTCCAGTTGCCGCTCCCCAAACACATCAATGAAAAAAAGGTTCTCAATGCCATCGATCCGGACAAGGACGTGGACGGTTTCCACCCGGTCAACGTGGGGCGCCTGATGATCGGTGGCAGCGAGGTCAAGTTTCCGCCGTGCACACCGGCTGGTATCCAGGAAATGATCGTTCGCGCCGGCGTGGAAACCAGCGGCGCCGAGGTGGTGGTGGTCGGACGTTCCAACATCGTCGGCAAACCGATCGCCAACATGATGGTGCAGAAGGGTCCCGGCGCCAATTCGACGGTTACCGTGGTTCACACCCGCACAAAGGACCTTGCCGCTCATTGCAAGCGGGCCGACATTCTGATCGTGGCCGCCGGCGTTCCAGGCCTGGTGAAACCGGAGTGGATCAAGCCGGGGGCCTGTGTTATCGACGTCGGCGTCAACCGTGTGGGTGAAAAGGTCAGCGAAAAAACCGGTAAGAAAATCGCGATCCTGAAGGGCGATGTCGATTTCGATGCGGCTAAGGAGATTGCCGGTTGGATCACCCCGGTTCCGGGTGGTGTCGGGCCCATGACCATTACCATGCTCATGAAAAATACCCTCAAATCCCTTAAATTCCGCCTGGGAATTGCCTGATGACCGTATGACGGTTCACGGGGAAGGCGACCGGCCTTCCCCGTGATTTGCAAACCAAATTCACCCGCAACCTTTATTTAAACCGGTCTACAGATCCTTAGGCGTGCGCGCCCTTGATTGGCAGAGCTTTTCGATTTCAATCCTGACATTTTTCTTGACAGGCAGCGAGGCATAGGGTAGCATTATAATTAATTAAAAAAAATGAAAGGGCAAAGTCACCGAAAGGCGGCGACGCAAAACCATGGGTCTACAGCCGTGAGGCCAAGATCGCCAGGTTGCCAAAGTCTGATTTCATGCGCCTTTGGGTATTTGGCCCAAAGGCGTTTTTTTTGCTAAAGCATTGGTCGTTGCTGGCCGATACTATTATCAGGAAACGCCTGATTAACCGGTTTCACAAAATGTTGAGGTGGGAAGCCCGTTAAAGAGGGCTGCAAGGATCGAGTAAACTGGAATTCACGGATATCAAGATAATCTACTGCAATTATTATAGGATATACATGCCATGCGAAAAAAAATCTCCCTGGTTATCCTGAGTAATTCCGGAGCTTCGGGCAAACAGTTCACGATTTCTGCAGTGTTTCTAAGAGTGTTCTTTGTCGGCTGCCTGATGGCCGCCACCGCTCTGGGTTACGATTATTACCGCCTGAAAATTTCAGCCGTTACCGCGCTCGACAACACCCTTCAACTCAGCAACCAGACCGATGAAGTCATGCGGCAGCGTGAGCAGATCCAGGAGTTTGCTGAAGAAATTTCGACCCTTAAGACCAAATTGGTCGCACTCAACGATTTCGAGAAAAAGATCCGCATCATTGCCAACATCGAAAGCACGGAAGAACAGGACAACCTGTTCGGCATCGGTGGTTCGATTCCCGAGGATCTCGACACCCAAATCCCGTTGACCCAGAAACACAACAGCCTGATGCGGGAAATGCACGAACAGGTGGGCCAGTTGCACCTCGCCACCCACAAACAGGACCAGAATTACGGTACTCTGCTGAAACGTCTTCAGGATCAGCAGAACCTGCTGGCCTCAACCCCGGCCGTGCGGCCCTGCCCGGGATGGACGACGTCCAGTTTTGGTTACCGGATTTCCCCTTTCACCGGGCGTCGGGAGTTTCACAAAGGCTTCGACATCGCCAATCGCAAGAGGACCCCTATTATCTCCACTGCCGATGGGGTGATTGCCTTTGCCGGACCTAAAGGTCTGCTGGGCAATATGGTTGCCATTGACCACGGCCACGGTATGGTGACCCGCTACGGCCACCTCGAAAAAGTGATGGTCAAGCGCGGCACGCCGGTCAAGAGGGGCGACACCATCGGGCTGATGGGGAACACCGGTAGAAGCACGGGACCTCACGTGCACTATGAGGTTCACCTGAACGGCATTCCGGTCAACCCGGCCAAGTACATCCTCAACTAGTCCCGCAACCATAGGTCTCCGATCACGTTTCAGAGAGCCGGCATCACCTTAGAATAAGGGGTGTCGGCCTGTCTTCCATAGACCCCAGACCCCGATCGATGTTCGACGGCCTCTGCCAACAGCAGAGCGGCCGGTCATTCGAGCCTTCTTTTAATACGCCACTTAAAGTGCCTTTCACCGGTTTTTACGATGTCGCCCCCCCCGGTATCTTGAATAATTGACGTTTTTAGGTTGAGGCCACAGGTCCATGTGCTATAATCACCTCCTTTAATTAGCTTTGAGGTTTGTTTTTCAAACAGGAGGTTTAAGTCATCATGCTTGCAAGTTTTCTTACCAAAGTGTTCGGCAGTAAAAATGAGCGGGAGTTAAAGAAGCTCCAGCCGATCATAGAACAGATCAATGCCCTTGAGACCGATTTGAAGGCATTGAGTGACGACCAGTTAAAGGGTCATACCGCCAATTTCAAAGAACGCCTGCATAACGGCGAACCGCTGGATGACCTGTTGCCGGAGGCCTTTGCAGTGGTCAGGGAGGCGTCGCGGCGCACTCTCAACATGCGCCACTTCGATGTGCAGTTGCTCGGCGGTATCGTTTTGCATCAGGGCAAGATCGCCGAAATGAAGACCGGTGAGGGCAAAACGCTGGTGGCGACCCTGCCGGCCTATCTGAACGCTCTGACCGGCAAGGGTGTTCACATCATTACGGTGAACGATTATCTGGCCAGCCGCGATACCCGATGGATGGGAACCATTTTCACATTCTTAGGCCTAGCGGTCGGGACCATCGTTCACGGCCTGGATGATGCCGAGCGAAAAAAGGCCTACGGGGTGGACATCACTTACGGCACCAACAACGAGTTTGGTTTCGACTACCTGCGGGACAACATGAAGTTCGATCGCCAGAGCCTGGTGCAAAGAGAACTTCACTACGCGATCGTCGACGAGGTCGACAGCATCCTGATCGATGAAGCCCGAACGCCGTTGATCATTTCCGGGCCGGCCGAACGGTCGACCGATTTGTACTACCAGGTCAACAACATCATCCCGCGCCTCAAAAAGGAGGGCGATTATTCGATCGACGAAAAGGCTCGCACCGTCGTTTTGACAGAGGAAGGGGTAGCCGGGGCCGAAAAACTGCTGCAGGTCGACAACATCTATGACCCCAAACACATCGAACTGCTGCACCACGTCAACCAAGGGCTCAAGGCCCACACCCTGTTCAAGCGCGACGTCGATTACATCGTAAAGAACGGCGAGGTGATCATCGTCGACGAGTTTACCGGTCGACTCATGCCGGGACGCCGTTACAGTGAGGGGCTGCATCAGGCCTTAGAGGCCAAGGAAGGCGTCAAGATCGAAAACGAAAACCAGACGCTCGCCACGGTGACCTTCCAAAACTACTTTCGAATGTACGACAAACTGGCCGGCATGACCGGTACCGCCGATACCGAGGCGGTCGAATTCAAAAAGATTTACTCTCTTGAGGTCATGGTCATACCGACCGACAAACAGATGGTCCGCAAGGACTGCTCGGACGTCATCTACAAAACGCGCCGTGAGAAGTACAATGCGGCCATCGACGAAATCGTCGAACTTCATCGCAAGGGACAGCCCGTTTTGGTGGGCACCATTTCGATCGATGTGTCCGAGCAGGTCAGTGACAGCTTGAAGAAAAGAGGCATCAAGCACACGGTGCTCAACGCCAAGATTCACGAAAAAGAGGCCGAGATCATCGCCATGGCCGGTCAGAAGGGGGCGGTGACCATATCCACCAACATGGCCGGACGCGGCACCGACATCGTTCTCGGCCAGGGGGTCACGGAACTGGGTGGTTTGCACATCCTCGGCACGGAAAGACATGAGAGCCGGCGGATCGACAATCAGCTTCGAGGGCGTTCCGGCCGCCAGGGCGATCCCGGCTCTTCACGGTTTTATCTCTCCCTGGAAGACGACCTGCTGCGGATTTTCGGCGGTGAGCGGATCACCGGCATCATGGACCGGCTCGGCATGCAGGAAGGCGAACCGATCGAACACGGCCTGATCAGCAGGGCGATCGAAAACGCCCAATCGAAGGTGGAGGGCCACAACTTCGAAATCCGCAAACAGTTGCTGGAATACGATGATGTCATGAACCAGCAGCGCGAGGTGATTTACCGCCAACGGCGCGAGGCGCTCTTCGGAAAAGACCTGAAGTCGTCCATTCTGGACATCATCGAGGAAAAGTCGGAGGAAATTGCCGGTGCCTTTGCCGACGAAAGGGCACCGGCCGAGGAATGGGATTTAAAAAGTCTCAACGAAGCCGTGTTCAAACAGTTCAACTTCCGCCTGCCGCCTATAGAGGACGAAACGCTCGATGGGCTCACCCGCGAGGGTCTGGCCCAGTTGATCAACGACGAAGCCGTCAGGATCTATGAGGAAAAGGAAAAAGCCATCGGGTCGGAGGATTTCCGCCAACTCGAGCGCATCGTCATGCTCCAGAATGTGGATAATCTCTGGAAGGATCATCTGCTGTCCATGGATCACCTCAAGGAGGGGATCGGTCTACGGGGCTATGCCCAGCAGAATCCGCTGCTGGTATACAAGAAAGAGGGGTTCGAGATGTTTCAGGAGATGATCGCGAGGATCAAAGAAGAAACTCTCGGGATCCTTTTCAGAATTCAGCTTGCCGAACCCCAGAAAATGAAAGAGATTCAACGGCCGCGGGAACAACAGTTGACCTATTCCGGGTCCGGAGAACCGCAAAAAAAGAAACCGGTGAAGCGGGCCGATAAAAAAATCGGTCGCAACGCTCCCTGCCCCTGTGGCAGCGGCAAGAAATACAAAAAATGCTGCGGAAAGTAGAGATTGTTCAAAGGTAGCAGGGCAGTAATCGGAGTGTGGCCTACCTCATACAACAGCTGTCAGAGGCTGTTTGCGCAAGGAATTGCCGGTGGACTCACCGCCATGATTTTGGTATCATAAATATATTCGGGTGTCGTTCCGGATAAAGACAAGGTTTTTGGGCGCAACCCTTTACAAGGTTCAAACCAAGTGCTTATATTGAAAATCAATGGCGCGAAGGTATTGGGGATTTGCGCCAGTTTCGGGGCAGAGCCGGTTTCGCTGATGATATCCCCGGGGCTGATCGGCCGCAAGGATTTGTGAGCCGATAGACGTATACCAACAGAACACGGGTATCCCTGCTCTACACGGCATCATCGAATGGTACAACAACTCTGCATCGCGCGGCGCAAGACTGATTTCCGGCATTCCGCAAAGAAAAAGACCCCTATCCGATGGCAGCACGTTTCCCGGGGCAATACGTTTTGTTGAGGGAATCAACATGAGCGAGTACAATCCTGAATTCGAAGGAGACATCGCCTCAGAAACGGAAACGGATCTTACTGAACCGCCGTTATATCGGGTGTTGCTCCTCAACGACGATTACACAACGATGGACTTTGTCGTCGAGGTTCTCAGATCCGTTTTCAACAAATCGACGGAAGAGGCCACGCGCATCATGCTCAATGTCCATCATGCAGGCGCCGGACTCTGCGGCGTTTTTTCCTTTGAAGTTGCTGAAACCAAAGTGGATACCGTTCATGCCCTGGCGAGGGAACATGGGTTTCCGCTCAAAAGCACCATGGAGAAAGATTAAAAGATGATAAGCAAGGAACTCAGCGTAACCTTGGGCCTGGCCGTGCGGGAAGCGAAAAAACGGCGCCACGAGTATGTGTGTGTCGAACACATCCTCTTCGCCATTTTGTACGACAGTGTCGGCATCGAAATCATCGAAAACTGCGGCGGCAACATCGAAAACATGAACCGGGCTCTGGAGGAATTTTTCAACGAGAAACTGGAGCGGGTTGCTGACGGCACAGAATACGTGCTTCAACAAACCATTGCATTTCAGCGGGTGATCCAGCGAGCGGTCAATCACGTCAGATCGGCCGAAAAGCAGGAGGTTGAAGTCAGCGACATCCTGGCGTCCATTTTTCTGGAAAAAGATTCTCATGCGGCCTTCATTCTTCAGCGGGAAGGCGTTACCCGCCTGGACGTTTTGAATTTTATTTCGCATGATGTGTCAAAGTCCTCATACGATGCAGAGCAGGAGGGTTTCGCACCCACCGATCGGCGCGACAAATCGAAAAAAGGGGATCCGCTTTCGATGTTCACGGTGGATCTCGTCAAAATGGCGGCCGATGGAAAGCTGGACCCGCTGATCGGCCGTGAGCTCGAGACCGAACGCACCATGCAGGTCCTTTGCCGCAGGCGCAAAAACAATCCGGTTTTCGTAGGGGATCCTGGTGTCGGCAAAACGGCGATGGCCGAAGGCCTGGCCCAGAAAATCAATTCAGGTGACGTTCCCGAAATCCTCAATGACGTGCGGATCTTCTCTCTTGATTTGGGAGGCATGCTGGCGGGCACCAAGTTTCGCGGCGATTTCGAGCAGCGTCTCAAAGGAGTCATCCAGGCGCTGCAGCGGATGCCCAATGCGATTCTGTTCATCGACGAAATCCACACCATCGTGGGAGCCGGGGCGACCAGCAGCGGATCCATGGATGCGTCCAACATATTGAAACCGGTGCTGGCCACCGGCGACATCCGCTGTATCGGTTCGACCACCTATGAAGAGTACAAAAACCATTTCGAAAAGGATCGTGCCCTGTCGCGCCGTTTCGAAAAAATCGAAATTTCCGAACCGCCGATCAAGGAAACGATTCAGATTCTCAAAGGCCTCAAGTCCCGCTACGAAGAACATCACGGTATCGTGTACACCGATTCGGCGTTGAAGTCGGCTGCGGAGCTGAGCGCGAAATTTCTAAACGACCGCTATCTACCGGACAAGGCCATCGACGTCATCGACGAAGCCGGAGCCTTCGTGCGGCTTTCCGGTTCTACGCGCCGCAAAAACATCAACCCGACGGACATCGAAAAAATTATCGCCAAAATGGCGCGCATCCCCACCCGTAGCGTTTCGACCACGGACCGTATCAAGCTCGAGAACCTCGACAAGGAACTGAAATCGGTCGTTTTCGGACAAAACGAAGCGATCCAATCGCTGGTGACGGCCATCAAACGGACGCGAGCCGGTCTGGGCGCCCCGGGCAAACCGGTCGGCTCCTTCCTTTTCACCGGTCCGACCGGCGTCGGCAAGACCGAGGTGTCGCGGCAGTTGGCCCGCATCCTAGGCGTCGAGTTCCTGCGTTTCGACATGAGCGAATACATGGAAAAACACACCGTGGCACGCCTGATCGGTGCCCCTCCGGGATACATCGGTTTTGACCAGGGCGGTCTGCTGACCGACGGGATCCGAAAGCACCCTTACAGCGTTCTGCTGCTCGACGAGATCGAAAAGGCTCATCCGGACCTGTTCAACATTCTGCTGCAGGTGATGGACCATGCGACCCTGACCGACAACAACGGTAAAAAAGCCGATTTCCGGAACGTCATCCTCATCATGACCTCCAATGCCGGTTCGCGCGAAATGAGCAACCGCTCCATCGGTTTCGGCGACGGTCATAAGGATGCCGAGCACAAGGGGCAAAAGGCGATCGAATTGTTTTTCAGCCCGGAATTCAGAAATCGTCTGGATGCCACCATTTCTTTTCACTCCCTGACAATCGACATCATGGAGCTGATCGTCGACAAATTCATCAATGAGTTGAACGATCAGTTGGCTGCCCGCAAGGTGTTTCTGACGATCACGCCGGAAGTTCGTACGTGGTTGGCAAAGAGAGGCCACGACCCGTCATACGGCGCACGCCCCTTGAGCCGCCTGATTCAGACCGATATCAAGGACCGACTGTCCGATGAAATTCTCTTCGGACGGTTGAGCAAGGGTGGGGTCATCACCGTTGATCTTAAAGACGACCAGCTGGAATTTGCATGATCGAATCTGCTGATGGCGCTACCGGGAACCGACAATCCGAGTGCAGGGCCGGCCTACCGCCGGCCCGAAAACAGATTCACCATACCCTGTCTGAAGCACCGCCTACAAAGGGTTCATTCAAAAATAACGTCATATTTTAGCCGCCGGAGCATCCCGTCCGGCTGCCGGTGTGAAAACTCGGAATATCCGGCCGTTCCTGTGTTTTCGCGCTTTGCCGGCCGGGCGCTTCAACGCCCAAAATTGCGACCTTATTTTTTCGTGAGCCCCAAGCGTCGTTATGCCGGTATTTCTTCTCTCCGATAAAATCGCCTTTCCACCAGCCCACTTCGCTACCCC
>JBDNAO010000347.1:0-2875 GCA_039768375.1 Desulfobacterales bacterium
GATGCGAACGGCTCGCCGGGTACGATCCTGACCTTCTTCCCCTGGGAGAACCTGCCCCGCGGAAAACCCGGCGCCGGGATGGTAACCGCGATTGCTTTTGCTATCCCTCGCACGTCAATAGAGTTCTGGACCCGCAGAATCGGAGCGCAGGCCATCCGCGTCGAAAGAAGTGACCGGTTCGGCGATCCGGTGCTTCAATTTGCCGACCCGCACGGTCTGCCCATCGAGTTGATCGGCACATCGGATCCGCCGTCGACCGTGCATTGGGTGGAAGGCCCGATTGAGAAAGCCCATGCCGTCACCGGGTTTCATTCCGCCACTGCCACCGTAAATGGGCTGGAGGAAAACAGCACTTTGTTGCGCGACGTGATCGGAATGACGCTTCACGAGCGGGAGAATCATCGTTACCGGTTCAGGATGAGGGCCAGCGAGGCACCGGGGCGTTTTCTGGATGTTGTCTACGATCCGAAGGCGCCCTTGGGAAGACCGGGCGGCGGCACGGTTCATCACATCGCCTTTCGCACGGAAAATGACGCCTCGCAATTGCGGTGGCAATCGATATTAATGAAATCAGGTGTGGGTGTGACCGATGTCCGCGACCGGAAATACTTTCGGTCGATTTACTTTCACATCCCGGCCGGGGTGCTCTTTGAGATCGCCACCGATCCGCCCGGATTTACGGTTGATGAATCCGCAGACAAACTGGGGGCATGTCTTAAATTGCCGGAGCAGTATGAACCCATGCGCTCCGATATTGAACGGCGGCTGCCACCGCTGCGTTCCGATCCTTTTCGGCATGTATTCGATAAAGCGCCGGTTTCGACCGCTGCTGCCGCTGCAAAACCCACCGTTACCGGATTTGCACGGCAAACAAATCCTCGTTCTCAAGGGAAAGCACGATGTGATCATACCCTCGGCGAGCACCGACCGACTGGTGAAAACATTTCAGCAGGCCGGGGCGGATGTGACGACCAGGGAGATGGACGCCGGTCATGAGATAACGGCCCGTGATTTGGATGACATTTCACAGTGGCTGTCAGGGCCGCAAGCGTGCAGGCACCAGGACTCCGAGAGCTCGCTGATGGAAGAAACCGTTTAAGGCCCCGGTGGTTTAGGGTTCACGAAAAAATAAGTTCGCAATTTTTGGCGCGCTTCCTTCTTCCCGACGGAACCGGCGGCTCACTTCTTCTTCAAATCCCCGGCCAGCTCCTTCATGATCGACAGCACGTTGCGCCCCCTTTCCCGGGCGATGCGATGGGCATCATCAACCAGGCCAACCGCCCGAGTCTCCAGTTCGTCCTGCGATGGCAGCGCGATCTTGAGGCGCTGGTACTGCCAGGTCAACAACCGCACGGCCATACGTTCTTCCTGCTGTCGGAAAAAGCCCATTTGAAATAGCCCCCTGATTTATTTTTTTCAGCGTAAAACCGGCATTATACCTGATGTCAGAAGTTTATTCCGATTGGTGCTTTTTTAAATCCCCCTGTCCCCCTTTGCTGAAGGGGTGACCGGTAAAGTGTTAAAGTGGTTTCAACACAACTCTTGCGACAAGAAAGGATGCCGGAGTTGTCTGCTTTCCCCCCTTTTAAAAAAGAGGGGCCAGGGGGGATTCTGGGCTGATACATATTCCTTCTAACCGAAAGATATTTATGACAAAAGCTATAAACGGTCATGGCCCTTAAGCCACCACTGGTTCCGGGTTCCGGATTCTGAGTTTCGAGTTTCAAGTTTCAAGTTTCTATTTGCGGGTCTGATTCTATTTTCGTACTAAATCGACTTACTGCACCCGCCCGCAGATATTGAAAATAACCTCTTCCAGTATCAAGCGCCGGTTGTCTCCACTCGATTTTATCCGCAGATCGGCCCTCGAAAGATGTTCGAAGGCCTCCAGCAGCTCCTGTTTCGTAAAGTTTTCGGCGCTGAGGAACAGCTGATACACCGGATAGGGGTTGTTGGGATTCTTGACGATCGACAGATCCGTGGCCGGCTTTTTCTTCTTTCCACCCTTTTTGGGGGGTGATAGATTCTGGCCGTGGTCCGCACCGGACAATTGGTCCTGCCACTGCTGCTTTCGATCGACAAGCTCGGCATCGAACTGCTGCACGACCGGCATGACCGCAGCTGTGAACTGGTTGAACGGGCATCCTGAAAACCAGACACTCCCGTAAGAGCCGGCGCTAAACTCTTTGACCCTGAAAAGCTTTCGAATTTGATTCAAAATGGCGACCAGGATCTGTTCGGGACGCATGGCGTCCGGCCCCTCCGACATCAATGTGCTCAGGTAAAACAGGGCGTCATCCAGATTTCTGGCGGCGACGGCACCGGTCAGCGCGTAGACCGGATCCTTTTTCGTCCGCTGCAATGCGGCGACGATATCCGCTCGCGTAATCTGCGGCCGCTCACCGACAAAGTTGACCAGTTTTTCGACATTGCCGGTGAAGGCCCGGATGTTAAAACCGGTCATCTCCTGCAAGGCCGCAAAGGCGTCTCGGTCTACTGATTTTCCGTTCTCGGCCAGGACGGCGTTCATGGTTTCCAACAGCACGGCTTCCTGGATTTTCTTGTCCGACTTCCGGTCTCCTGTAGGGACGGAGCAGTCGACAACCACGCCGAGTTCGCGGATCATCTTGAACAGTTTTTTCCGCTTGTCAATCTTGTCGGTGGTGATCAGCAGGTGATTCCCGGGCGGAAACCCCTTCTCGAGGGCCCGGCACAGAGCGCTTTCGCTGTCCGCCGGGGGTGGCACAATATGGCCGTTATCCTGGCAAAAGGCCACGATGTCGTCCAGCCAGCCGTCTTCTTCCGATAGCCCTGCCGCCGTCTGAAGGCTGTGTCGGCGGTTCGCGCCGGAGAGATCTTCGAACGTCAGGTTCGA
>JBDNAO010000348.1:0-4459 GCA_039768375.1 Desulfobacterales bacterium
CCCAGCAAAAAATAATTCCACATCTTGCTTGTCTTTTGGTCCGTCTACTGCGTTACATCCACCGACACGTATCTCGATATGCGCCGCTGGATGTGCCTTGTAGGCAAACCCCAATCCGGCGCAATCTTGTGGAATTATTTCTTACCGTGACCCTAAGCAAGAATCGATCATGGGGAGAAAATTTGGGGCGGGGAATGAGCTGTACCTAAAGCTGAGGGGTAAAAGACTCCGGTGATTATATTTGGGGTAATAAAATAGAGGTTACCATAAAACCTCAGCCGCTGCCTTTCACAGTATTGCAATCGGGATTAGATCGATGAAGGACAGTCTCAGAATGGACATGTGACAATAGGTTTGTTATAATTAAACCTAAAAACAGTTACAATCTAGGACAAAGCCAAACCTGTTGCAAAGCAGGGACGGAAAACCACGGGCCTTTCGACAGGCAGCCGGGTTGCCATGAGGATTATTCGGTGACAGCCGGGTTGCCCGTTCCAGGGGACCCGGCTTTTTTTTCACATGAGGAATTCGAAATGAAATTGGTCACGTTGATCTTTTCTGTTTTTCTGCTCGTCGTCAATTCAGGATATGCAGAAACCGATATTCGCGATTCGATCGTTAAAATTTTTTGCGTCAGCAATAGCCCTGACTATGACAACCCCTGGAACCGTCGCGGCCCTAAGAGGGGGCACGGTTCGGGTTGTGTCATAAAAGGACATAGAATCCTGACAAATGCCCATGTCGTAAGTGACCACACCTTCATCCAAGTTCAACTCAATGGACAACCGGACAAATTCAATGCCCAGGTCCAATTCATTTCGCATGAGGCCGACTTAGCCCTCTTAACGGTTGATGACCCGATCTTTTTTAAGGATGTTAAAGACCTCGAACTGGCTGATCTTCCCCAAGTGATGGATAAGGTCGTTGTTTATGGATTCCCGGAAGGTGGAGACACCCTCAGTACGACAACCGGGGTCATTTCCAGAATAGAACACCGCCCATATGCCCATAGTCTGAAGAGGCTTCTGGCCATCCAAATCGACGCTGCGATAAACCCCGGGAACAGCGGGGGACCTGCTATTGTGGGGGACAAAGTCGTTGGAATTGTCATGCAGCAAATGAACGGTTCCGAGAACATAGGCTATATGGTTCCGACAAACATCGTGCAGCACTTCCTCGACGATGTGAGTGACGGTCAATACGATGGTTTCCCATGGATCGGCATAAATACCCAAAACATGGATAACGGGAACCTGAAAACCTGGTACAAGTTAGATAAATCACAAACTGGAATATTGGTGACCAAAGTCATTCCGGGACAACTCGCAGACGGCATCCTGCATGCCGATGACATCCTTTCCATGGTTGATGATCATCCGATAGCCGACGACGGGACAGTCGAATTCAGACGGAATGAAAGAACGAGCTTCGCTCATTTTATTCAAAACCATCAATACGGCGATGTTTTGAAATTGAAAATTATTCGTCAAGGCCTGGAACATTCAGTCGAGATAAACCTGAATAAGGGCTCAGAGGTTCATAGTTTTGTATCGAGATGCGAGTATGATGTTCAACCGCGATATTACATTTACGGAGGGCTTGTATTTTGTCCGTTAACCTTTAACTACCTCAAGACCTGGTCTGATTGGCAAACAAAGGCGCCGTCAAACCTTTTGAACTTTTTCATAAATGGACACCCGACCGATGAAAACGAGGAAGTCGTGATTCTGACCAAGGTACTCGATGCGGAAATCAATGTCGGGTACAACAAGCATACTGATCAACGGATTGTAAAAGTGAACGGAAAGAAAATAATTAATCTAAAGCAGATGATCGCATCGATTGAGTCCCAAAATACATCGGACTTCATCGTGTTTGAAACGGAGAAGGGTAAACAGCTCGTTTTGAATAATCAAAGAACGGCAGGAATTCATGACGAGATTCTAAGAACATACGGGATCGTTCAGGATCGGTCGGGTGATTTGTTGAGGCTGGCAAAGTTGTACTAGTTAAATTCTCCGTTTTCGTAGACGGTTTGCTTGCCGCCGCCTTTCAAAATGGCGGTAACTCTTTTGTTTTCGGTGTTCACCAGGTCCCAGTGCAGGGCCGAGTCGTTGAAGCCGAGTTCTTTTCGAAGACTGTCGTCAAGGGCCCTTTTTCCGGCATAGGCATCCGTGTAGGCGGAGCCGAGGGCCAAGTGGCAGTTGCCGTGAGGCCCGCCGAAGTTCTCGTCAAAGAGCGTGTTGGCCATGAACGCACTTATGCGTGAAAAACGCCGGTCGGTCAGAGAGAATTCACCGACTCTTTTTGCTCCGGGGTCCATTTCAAGCTGACGGCGGATAAAGTCTTCGCCCTTCCGGGCATTTACCTTCACCACAGCTCCCTTCTTGAATTCCAGCCTGACGCCGGCCACATAGTTGCCGCTGCGAAAAGAGGGCTGGTCGGCGTAGTAAACGCCCTGCGTACCGCGCCAGTCAGGAGAAATGAAGACTTCGTAACTTGGAATATTGCGGCCTGAAAGGCCGAGCCATTTTCTCTTTTCCCCCGGCGTGATCGTCAGATCGATGGTATCCGACTCGATGTGAAAGCGCTCGACCGGCAGCCGGTCGAGCCGTTTTTTGATCGATCGGATCTTTTGATGGACATCCTGCCATTCCCTGACCGGATGGGGCTGTTCCAGGAAGCACGCCGCCGCGATTTGACGGGCATAGGCCTTGAGTGACATTTTGGCGTGCCTTGCCAGGGCCATGGTGGGGAAAACACACAGGGTCCAGCTGAAAAGGCCCTGTTCCTCGCGCCGGGTCAGGATGTCGCGTAAATATTTGCGCGCCACGGCCGCCTGGCCGATTTTTTTAGGATCGACATCACTCAAGTGGGTGATTGATTCAGGGGCATACAGATGAATGCTGCCGTTGAGATGCCGATGCAGGCTTTCGTCGCCGGCGGGAATGAACACCAACTGACGGGGTGTGGCACGGACGTAGAAACTTTTTTCCATTCGGGGTGTTTCCAGTGTGCGCGGCACCGGGTTGAGCCCCATTAGGAGTAATTTGTCATAGAGGATTTCCGCCAGTGGTCGGGCCGGCAGGTGATACCGGATGGCCACGACATCATTTTTTTTGAATTTTCGACGGCGCGCCGTCTGCAGGCCCCAGAGAAGTACTTCGGCATACCCTTCCAATTCTTTTTCGGAAAACATGTCAACCTCCGGTTTCTTTTATGTGAACGTCAGAAGTTTATTCCGATTGGTGCTTTTTTAAAATCCCCCTTTGTTGAAGCGGGGGCTGTTAACGCTTGGAGTGGTTTTAACACAGATCTTGCGATAATTGAGGATGCCGGAGTGCAAGCTTTCCCCCTTTAAATAAAGGGGGGCCAGGGGGGATTTTGTATTGTCGCACACACCCTCCAATCGTAACATATTTATGACAACAGCTAAACCGTCCCTTCGGCCGGTGACGGATGTCGCAGCGGCCGGCCGGCGATAAAAAAGACAAATCGATCTCACCACAGAGGCACAGAGAGCACAGGGATGATTTTTTTCGTTTGCTGGGAGACGACAGCAAACGAAAAGCATCAATGCTGGAGCATAAAGAAAATATGAGATACCATGAGCGTTTAATTATGAATAGGAGCCTTATGGATGGTCGTCTTTCAGAAAGAGGCGATGATATTCTGATTCCGTCAAGTGTCGTTTGAGCAAACCGCTGACGAGGCTGAAGATGTCGTTGAGTTCGTCATCGCTGAGACGTTTGACAAGGGTTTGCAGCAGCGCATCATCGGAAAATTTCTGCAGGTAATACACGATGGTGTTTTGGTCATTTTCGCGGTCGAGCCCAAAGCCGACCAGCCCCTGGTAAGTTTCAACGAACTGATGAGAATGTGTGGCCATGGCGTGGGTTAATCCTTTGATGACGGACAGAAGCCGGACGAAATTCCACCCTATTTTAAAACGCGGTCCAAGGACAATGAGAAAACCTTTTTATACCTGTATGCGATAACCCGATGGCCGTCAACCCCGACCGCAGCGATGCGAGACGATCGATCGACAGGTCGATCCGTCGGTTGTTCCCGATCCGGTGCCGTGATATATGGTATTGACGGTGAATCGGATCAGAAGGAGAATACATCACGATGATAACGCCGCGCAGAATCGACGGGGCAAACGTCCGTATTGGTTATTTCACTACCGCAGATGGAACGACCATCCGCAATGGCCTCTGGTCGCCTGAGAGTAAAAACCTCCGGGGCAGCGTAGTGCTTCTCGGCGGTCGCAAAGAGTTTCTCGAAAAATACGCCGAAACCGCAGCCGACCTAAACCAGAGGGGCTTCGCGGTATTCGGCATCGACTGGCGCGGCCAGGGACTTTCAAGCCGCATGCTGCCGGACCGGCTGAAAGGCTTTGTGCGGCATTACGATGACTACGTGCAGGACCTGCAGGACTTCTTCCAGAGGGTCGTCC
>JBDNAO010000349.1:0-2997 GCA_039768375.1 Desulfobacterales bacterium
GCAGACATCATGGCCGCGCCACCGCTGTTCTGCTTCCCCGACGACAGCCTCGAGTCGGCTATCGATCAGATGCACGCAAGAGGCGTGCACCGGCTGTATGTGAGCGGTACCGAAACCGATCGCTTTCCGATTCGGCCCGCTTCCGTTCGGGTTCTTGCCGTGCCTGCACCTCCGGCCGCCTGATCGTCGGCGTTTAGGTTTGGCCCGTAGGGCAGTTGAGCCCGTTTAGTCCGTTGAGCCGGTTAAGCCCGTGTTTTGGTTATGCTATCCATTCTGTTTGTGTAAAGTCGCTGCTCGATATTTTTGACGCGTTTTCTCTTAATTATTTATTCTGGCTAAAATATCTTCATTGCCAATCTATCGAATTGTAAATTGAAAAATCCACTCAAGTTACTCAACGGTCCAAACCGGTTCAACGGGCTCAACGGTCCAACCCACTCACTGGCACAACCGACTAAACGGGCTAAACCGGCTCAACCAATCACTTTCCTTGCAGTTCAACGGCCAGTTGCACGAGTTTTTCCACCTGGTCATCCGGAACCCTACCCCGGATGATAGCTCGGCAGACGTGCTTTTTATCCAACAGAACGACGTTGGCCGTGTCTTTCTGAAGGCCCCAGGCTTTACGCAGTGAAGCGTCGTAGTCGAACAGGATGGTGGTGTTGTACTTCTTGGCTTTTGCTCCCGCAATGGCCCGAATGGCAAAGTTGGGCTTCCAGGTGGCTTCACAGTCGGCAATGCCGATACCTTTGTAATTTTGATTCGTCAAACGGCCGTCGTCCTTGGCCTTTTTCATTGCATCCGTGAAGTGATCGTTCAGATCCGACACGTCGGGGTCGACGTAATTGATCAAAAGCACTCTCCCCTCCCAACTCGCCATGCTGTAGATTTTGCCTTCCGCGTCTTTAAAAGCCCAGTCGGACGCCTGCATTCCGACCTGCAACTCCTCGGCAAACGCCGGAACAGACCCTAACAATACTGTAAAAACGGCCACTGCAACGATTGTCTTCACGCTATCCTCCCTGCTCGGTTTGGCCCGTTGAGCCGGTCAAACCGGTTGAGTTCGTTGAGCCCGTTGAGCCGGTTTAGCCGGTCTGCCCGTTTATACGCCCATTTATTTCAGCCAATCTAATGAACTTGACGGGCACAACGGGCTCAACCGACATCCAAGCTACCAATAAGGTCGGTCAATCGAGTGATACCGTTTTCTTGGAGGTAATCTGAAATGCCCGCCAGGATGTCCATTGTCGCACGGGGGTTGACAAAATTGGCCGTTCCGACTTGGACCGCCGATGCACCGGCGATAATGAACTCCAGTGCATCCCGCGCGGTAGTGATCCCGCCGATCCCGATAACGGGAACCTCGACGGCCCGACAAACCTGCCAGACCATGCGCAGGGCCACCGGTTTGATTGCCGGCCCGGAGAGCCCGCCGGTGACGTTGGCCAGCACCGGACGCCGCCTCACCACGTCGATGGCCATCCCGGTGATGGTGTTGATCAGAGAGAGGGCATCGGCGCCTTCCGCCTCCGCCCGGCGGGCGATGGCGGTGATATCGGTGACGTTTGGCGAAAGCTTGACGATCAGGGTCTTGGATGTCTTCTTTCTGACGGTGCCCACTACCCGGCCGGCCGCATCAGGGTCCACGCCGAAGGCCACACCGCCGGCCTTCACATTCGGACATGAAATATTGACCTCGATGCCCGCAACCGCATCGATTTTCTCGACCCGCTCCGCCAGGGCGGCGTATTCCTCGACGGTCTTGCCGTAAATGTTGACGAAGATCGGCGTCGACAATTTCTGCAAAAATGGCAGCTTGTCTGCAATGAACGTCTCGATGCCGACGTTTTCGAGACCGATGGCATTGAGCATGCCGCAGGCGGTTTCGACGATGCGCGGCGGTCGGTTGCCCATGCTGGGCGTCAGGGAAAGCCCTTTGACGATGATCCCGCCGAGTCGATTCAAGTCGACATAGGTTTCAAACTCCCTGGCATAACCGAAAGTACCGGAGGCGGTCATCACGGGATTGCGAAGGCGGAGACCGCCGATATCAGCGGACAGGTCAGGTTGGGAGGTCATATCAATAGTTCTCAAATGTCAGATGTCTGGTAAACTCAACCGTTCATCGCCGAATCGGCCTTCAAAACCGCTTTAATCCGTGCTTCCAGATTGATGAGATAAGCCGCCTCCGGCTGCTTGGGCCCAGGGTTGACATCGTACTCGTGAGCCCTGATCCGCTGCTTGATGCGGTCCTCATCATCCTTTTCTTCTCTGGCACAGGCCAACACCAGATTAAAAAAGTCGATACAGGCCGCCTGGGCCCTTTCCAGGTAAGCGGCGGCATCTTCAGCGCTGTAGACGAAGATATGTCCAGGGCACAGCACGTCAGGCGCCAGCGCCTTGAGTTGCCGCAACGATGCCAGATAGCAGTCGTAATCTGCCAGGCAGTCGGTTACGATAAACCCGGTCTGATCGGGCTGACCTGCGGCTTCGGAAGTGAGGAGAATATTTTTATCCGAAATTCGGTAGCTCAGGCAATCCCACGTGTGCCCCGGGCTCGCTATCACCTCGACACAGCAACCGGTAGCGATCTCGATTCGATCCCCTTCTTGAACGAATCGATCGATCTCGAACGGTTCAAAATGTGCGCCGGGTGGTCCGTTCACGCCGATTTGCGCCACCAGAACCTCGGCCGCAAGGTTCAGGTATCGAATCCGTTCGACGGCGCTCGGCCGTTTCAAGATCTCACCGGTCTTGTGTGAGGCCACCACTTCCATCCGGGGATAGCGTCTTTTGAATGCGGCAACGGCACCGCAGTGATCGAAATGGGCATGGGTGAGAAAACAAAAAGCCGGTGCTCGGCCCCCCAGAATTTTTTCGATCTCGGTCGTGTAAAGTTCCCCCAAAAGAGTGAAACCGGCATCGAAGATCACCGGTTGCGGGCCATCCAGCAGGTAGACCGGTACGGCCGGATGCCCCACCACGAAAAAATCATCA
>JBDNAO010000350.1:0-15589 GCA_039768375.1 Desulfobacterales bacterium
ACAGCTGGCCGGCATTCGCATTTAGCGGGATCATTCGCCCTGTCCGGTTGCGGCTTCCGGCAGAAAGTAACTGGCGGCGGCCCCTGCAAGCCCGAGCAGAATCAGGATCACGATCAGCGTTCCAATGCTGTAGATCTGGGCCAGGATCTCCAGGAAACCGAAAAGCAGGGTGACAACGCCCATGGCGGTGTTGGCGAAGTCCACGTGGGTGGTGCGTTCGGTCGGATCGACCTGGTCGATGAGATATGTCTTGCGCCCCAACAGTACCCCGGCTTCAGCAAATCCCAACAAAACGAATATGACCGGCGTACATAGAGTTCTATTTCCACACGGTCAATTTGCCAGACCCCGCTCGAGGGCTTCGATTTCGCGTTCGATACGGTTGGATGCCGAGGTGAACCGGGCAAGAAGCGAATAGGCCAGCGGTACCAGAAAGAGGGTCAGGACGGTGGACAGCACCACTCCGGAGATGATGACCACTCCGATGGTGAATCGGCTTTCCGCGCCGGCACCGCTGGCCAGGACCAGAGGAACGGCTCCGATGGCAGTGGACACCGACGTCATCAGCACCGGGCGCAGTCGCGTCTGGGCGGACTCCAGTATCGCCTCTGCGACCGGTTTGCCCTGATTGCGCAGCTGGTTGGCAAACTCAACGATTAAGATGCCGTTCTTGGCCGCCAGCCCGATGAGCACCAGAATGCCGACCTGACTGTAGACATTGAGAGAGCTTCCGATTAGATAGAGGCCGCCGAGGGCTCCGGCAACCGCCAGCGGTACCGTGAGCATAATCGTGATGGGATGCACGAAACTTTCGAACTGCGCGGCCAGCACCAAGAAGACGATCAACAAGGATAGGCCGAAAGCATAGAAAAGCGCCCCCGAGGCGTCCACGAATTCACGGGATTGCCCCTTGTAGTTGATGACCGGTGTGTTCCCCAGTTCCTCCCGGGAGATGTTTTCCATATACGCGAGTGCTTTTCCGAGTGAATATCCGTCTTCTAGTGTGGCGCTCAGGGTGATGGACCGGAGGCGGTTGAACCGGTTCTTCGCTGCCGAATCCGCAAATTCCCGCAGGGAAATCAGGCTGGAGAGCGGGACCAACTCACCGCCGGTTTCCGATCGGACGTATATATTGCGGATATCGGTGGGGGTACGCTTTTGCGCGTCCTTTCCCTCCAGGATGACATCGTATTCTTCACCGCGGTCGATATAGGTGGTCACCTGTCGAAAACCGAGCAGCGTTTCCAGGGTTCGGCCGATCTGAGCGATACTCACCCCCAAATCGGCGGCGCGGTCTTTGTCGATGACGATCTCCAACTGCGGCTTGGTTTCCTTGTAATCGCTTTCCAGGTTGGAAAGCCCCTTGTTTTTATCGGCGCGGGCGATCAGGAGGTCGCGCCACCGGGCCAGTTCTTCATAATCGCTTCCACCCAATACGAATTCCACCGGCTTTCCGGCGCCGCCCCCCAGGCCGCGGCGTGCGACGCTGAAGGCGCGGTAGCCCGGCAGGGCCGCCAACTGGCGATTGACATCGGCCATGATGGCCTGCATCGAGCGCTCGCGCTCGGCCCAGGGGCTGAGCACCACGATTCCCCGTACGCTGTTCACCTCGTTGGTGCTCGAAAAAGATGCCGGCAGCCGCAACAGCACCCGGGTCGCTTCCCCGTTCTCATAGAGCGGCATCAACACGTCTTCCATGCGCTCCAGCATTTCGTAGGACTTGTCGAAACCGGCGCCCTCGGGTCCGTCGGCGATGACGAAGAAAGCGCCGCGGTCCTCAAGGGGCGAGTATTCTTTGTCGATCAGCGAGTATAACAAAGGGATCGATGCCAGGGGTACCAAAAACATCACCACGGCAACCCACTTGTGTCGCATCAGCACGCCCAGGATGCGGCCGTAGGATTGCGCGGTCTTTTCCTGCAGACGCGTCAACCGGCCGGATTTCGATGACATCCCCGTGGGGCGCGCCTTCAGGATCCGGGAGCACATCATCGGTGAGAGGGTCAAGGCAACCAGACTCGAAAAACAGACGGCTCCGGCCAAGGCGATGGCAAACTCCGAAAAGAGCCGTCCGGTGTTGCCCTGCATAAAGGTGATCGGTACGAAAACAGCCACGAGGACCAGGGTGGTGGCAATCACGGCGAAGCCGACTTGACGTGTCCCCTTGAGTGCCGCCAGCAGGGGTGGTTCTCCCTGCTGGATGCGGCGGTAGATGTTTTCCAGAACGACGATGGCGTCGTCCACCACCATGCCGATGGCCAGAATCATGGCCAGTAATGTCAACAGGTTGACCGAGAAACCCATGACCCATAGAACAGCAAAGGTGGCGATCAGGGACACCGGTACGGTGACGGCCGGCACGATTGTAGCCCGCAGGCTGCCGAGAAACAGAAAAAGCACCGCTACCACCAGCACCGCCGTGATGGCCAGGGTTTTGTACACCTCGAAAATGGAGGCTTCTATGAACACGGACGTGTCGTAGCTCTGGATCAACTGCATCCCCTCGGGAAGGGTTTCGTTGACCCTTATCGCTTCCCCCTTTACGGCATGGGCCACATCGAGGGTGTTGGCTTTGGACTGTCGCACGATTCCGAGGCCCACCATGGGGATGCGGTTGCCGCGCAGAACGCTGCGGTCGTCTTCGGCACCCCGCTCCACGCGGGCAACGTCTCGGAGACGGATCAGGTGGCCGTCCCGTCCCTGTCGAATCACCAACCGACCGAAGTCTTCGGCGGTGTTGTATGGGCGGACCACCCGAACGGTGAACTCTTTGCGGGTCGATTCCACGCGGCCGGCGGGAAGCTCCACGTTTTGGCTTCGCAGGGCCTGCTCGACGTCGGCAACGGTGACCTCCTGGGCGGCCAAGGTCTGGCGATCGAGCCATATGCGCATGGCGTAGCGGCGGGCGCCGCCCACAAACACCCGGGCTACGCCGTCCAGCACCGAAAATCGATCCACCAGGTAACGTTCGGCATAATCGGTCAGCTCCAGTCCGTCCATCCGATCGCTGACAAGGTTCAACCATAAGATGACGCTGCTGTTGGAATCGACTTTGAAAATTTCAGGAGGGTCGGCCTCGTCCGGCAGGTTGTCCAGGATGCGGGATACCCGATCCCGGATGTCGTTGACCGCGGCTTCCAGGTCGCGGTCGAGATTAAACTCCACCGTCACTTCGGAAATCCCATCGCGGCTGACGGAATCGATGGAGCGAATGCCCTCGATCCCGCTGATGGTGTCTTCGACGATCTGGGTCACGCGGGTTTCGACAACCGCTGCGGCCGCACCGGGATATGCTGTTTCGACGGAGACCACCGGTGGGTCGATATCCGGGTATTCCCTCACCGGAAGTCGATCGAAACTGATGACGCCGCACACCACCAGCAGCAGGCTGAAGACCGTCGCCAGAACCGGGCGTCGTATGGAAACATCGGAGAGGATCATGGGGCTACACTGGAGGGCGGCTGGCTTCGAGCGCTTCGACCACGTTGACGGAGCTGCCCGGCCTGACGCGGGTGAGACCCTGAATGATCACCTGCTGCCCGGCGTTCAAACCGCTGATCACCTCCAGTTTACCCGGATTTCTCCGGCCGGTGACGATCTCTATTTTCTCGACCGTGTTTTCGGGCGTCACCACCAGAGCGAATTTTCTGTCCTTTTCCTGGATAACGGCCTCCTCCGGGATGATCAGCGATTGGGACCGGTTTTTGACCAGGTCCACGGTCAAGAGCATACCTGGTCTCAGCAGCAGATCGGGGTTGGGCACCTTTGCCCGGATCGTCAAGGTGCGGGTTTCAGGATCGACGCGGCTGCTGATGGCGGTCACCAGGCCGTTAAAGCTCCGATCCGGATATGCGAGGCTGCGCGCGGAAACGGTCATGCCGTTTTTCAGCACGCCGAGGTAGGCTTCCGGGACAGTGAAGTCGAGTTTTATGGTGGTTGTGTCATCCAGGGTGGTGATCACCGTGTCCGAATCCACCACGGCGCCGGTGCTGATTTGGCGAATGCCCAGAATTCCGGAAAAGGGGGCCCGAATGGTGTAATCCTGCAAGCGAGCCTCCAGAAGCGATACCTTGGCTTCTGCGATCTCCAGCAACCCCTGCTCTTCATCCAGTTGTGACCGGGAAGTGGCGTTCGTCTTTGCCAACCGGCGCATCCGCTCGAACTGTTGTTGCTGCTCTTTGAGCGCTGCTCTAGCTTCAGCCAGCAGGTATTGGGCTTCGCTGTCGTCTAGTTTTAGTAACACTTGACCTTTGCTGACAAACTCGCCGTCGTCAACAAGGATGGCGACCACGCGCTCCTCTACGGTGGGGGTGACCACCACCGATTCGTTTGCCTTGGTCGTCCCCAGGGCCTCCAATTTTTCCGTGAACGGTTCGCTCGTGATCATGGCGGTTACCACGGGAATCGGTGCCCTCGCAGGTGCCTTTGCCAACGCGTATCCGGAGGTTTTTTCCCCGCTGCCTCTCAGCTGTGGGAACAACAGCAGCCCGGCACTAACGAAGACCGTTATAAGTCCAATTATCAGCAATATATAACTTTTTCGCATGGGTACCTCATCATAGATGCGATTTGTTTTTTTAGTGCGCGATGTGATTCGATCCGCAAGCGAACGATTAAGAGGAAAATCGATACGGTCGAAAAAACGATTATTTTTTACTCTAAGCACCCCTTTGGATGAATCAAGCAATGCGCTTTTCGTGAAATGAAGGATGACGCTATATTTGCAAAATTTTCACTGGCCCAGAAGAGGCGGCGATGCCATCCTTTTTCCAATTTCATCTATCGAGTTGAGGGTTGACACCGGCGTCAAGCTATTAAATAGTAAACACCCATGGCCCTATGGGCCGTTACGGTGCATGAAAATGACGCGCCGGAGCCCGCCTTTCGAACTAAACATATGAACTCAGACGTTTAATCAATTGGAAACAGCATACTGCAGACAGGCCGACATGCTGGTCAGCAGGGTCAAAAAGCGCTTCAAGCACCTGCGCAAGCAGTTCACGCGTCAACATATAGAGGTTTTCCGACTCTACGACTGGGAGATTCCGGAGGTCCGGGCGGTGGTCGACTGGTATGCCGGG
The DNA here is from genome assembly GCA_039768375.1 of Desulfobacterales bacterium. Classification (GTDB taxonomy): domain Bacteria; phylum Desulfobacterota; class Desulfobacteria; order Desulfobacterales; family SG8-13; genus JARFQH01. Next base: position 5,082 of record JBDNAO010000350.1, read on the forward strand.
CACTGGTCATCGGCGAATACACCCGCGAACAGTCGACGCCCGAGGGGTTGCCGATGATGAGGGCCGCGATCTTTTTTTCGACCAACCACCAGGGGTTCGAGCCGCGCATGGCGGGGCTGAAAGTCAGCGGGATCGAAGAGATTACCGATCAGACGATTCCGGAAGACTACGTGAACAAGCGCAAGCGGATTCATCGGTGTTGGAGAATATTTGTGTAAAACACTACGCCGGGGTTTTCATGAAATGTAAACCGACCGTCGAACCTCTATTCACCGCTCCCTATGCCTTATCAAGACTTTGACAACAATGGCGACACAAAACCGGTGCTTGATGCCGGTGATGTATTCGACACATTGGCAGCGCAGTTTCCGGTCTGCATGGCCAGCGATGAATTTCATTTTTTTCCCCAGGCCAAGGCCAAAAGGTTCGACTGGTCACGCTGGGATGACTTCTCTAAAGTAGCCCTGGCGAACGCCATCGGGCAGCTGACTCGCTGGGACCGCGAACTCGGCCAACACCCGTCGCCCCCAATGTCGTCGGCCCAAGCTATCGATGCAGACATGCTGCGCCGCGTCATCCAGACGCTTTGCGACCAACTCGCACTGGTCAGGGTGCACGAAACCCAGCCGACATTTTACCTCACGATCGTCGGCATCGGATTGACGGAGGCTTTTGAAGCCGGATCGCAGGCCCTGAAGGCCCGCCTGAAGCATCTTCCCGCATTTCTCGATCAGGCCGGACGGAACCTCAATCGCGTCCCTCGACTTTTTCGCGATCTGGGAATCGAAATGCTCGTCAAGCAGCAGAAGTGGCTGGATTCCCTGTCACTGCCGGAGTCTTATCGAATCCCGATCAAGGATGCCTTCGATCGGCTGGGCACACATCTCAGGCAGGCCAGCGCTCGTGAAGACTTCCTCCCGCCGGTTGAGCTCTATGAACGGATCGCCACTCATCACATGGGGTGTTTTCTCAGACCGGATGACATCACCTGCGAGCTGGAGCTCGAAATTGCGGAAACCCGATCGATATTGACGCAATCGGCCGCCGCCATCGCACCCGGTCGCCAATGGCCGGCGGTCGTCGACGATTTGCCCCTTCCACAAATGCCGCCGGGCGGTGCGCGCGAAATATACCGGAACGCCATATCCGATCTGGCCCGGCATTGTTCAGCGCAAGGGTTGATCACGGCGGACCTGGTGCGGGAATGTCCGGTCAAGGTCGAAGGGATTCCAAATTACATGCGGCCGGTCCGCAGCAATGCAGCTTTCAGCATGCCTCCGGTCCATCCGCCGCGGGGCGGCACTTTCTTTATTCTGGAAACGGGCGCAGGGGCGAAGATTCCAGCGGATTACCGGCTGCTGACGGCCCATGAAACCTTTCCCGGCCATCACCTGCTGGACACAAGCCGTTGGCGTCAGGAGCGACCGATCCGGCGCCATATCGAGTTTCCGATTTTCTACGAAGGCTGGGCCAGTTTTTCGGAAGAGCTCATGTTCGAAACGGGGTTTTTCTCCACTCCGGTCGACCGTATGCTGATGGCCAAGCGGCGTTTCTGGCGCGCCATGCGCGGGCAAGTCGATTTTGATATTCACATGCGCCGGCGAACGCTCGACGAAGCCGCCGCTTTTCTGGCCTCGGAGGGTATCGGCCCCCGTCGGGCCAAGGCCATGGTCCAACGATATTGCTTGAAACCGGGCTACCAACTGGCATACACCATAGGGCGGCGCCGCTTTCGTCGGTTGTACGACGCCTTTTGTCTTAAGGAAACAAATCCGGTTGCTTTCGCCCGCCGGGTTTTGACGCAGGGGCAAATCGGTTTTAACTATTTGGAGCAGGTGCTGCGGCAAGGAGATTAAGCATGTCCAGTTTTTTCGGCTATCATTCGGAATGGAACCTCGGCAGTCCCGGAGGCTGGGACTATCAGCGGATCACCCAGGAAATCGCCAAGGTGGTGTGGCGGAAGATTAACGAGGTCAGACCCATCGAGGTCGACCTGAATTTCGACCACCCGATGCTCTATCCGGTCGTTAGCTTCGCCGAGATGCTGCTGGCGGTCCACCGCCAAAGGGAAGGCGCCAATCCCGGTTTGCTGGCTGTGGTGGCCGAGGAGGAAACCCTGACCAATGTCACCGAGAACATCAATCTGGCCCGGCGACTGGACGCCGTGGACGGCATTACCGGCATCCTGGCCGCCCCGCACGAGTTCGAGCAGCAAAGCGGCCGCGTTTGCCACCAAGGAAGGCCGGTTTCGCTGATATTCATGGATTTCAACAACGACGTTTTCCTCAAACTGCACCGCAAGCACGACCTGACACCACTCTACCAGGCCATCCGGGAAAACCGGGTTCTCAATCCCCGCGGCACCGAACCCATCAATGTAAAAAGCATGTTCGAGGTCATCACCGGACCGCAGTCCGTGCGCTTCGATCCTGAAACTGTGCGCCGAACCCCCTGGACCCGGCGTTTTTTCTCCCGCCGGACGACCGGCCCCCGGAGCGAGTCGATCGGGGACCTGGTCGAATGGACCCGTCAAAACTGGCCGAACCTGGTGTTGAAACCCGAGCGTGGCTATTCCGGGATCGGCGTGAAGGTAGGCGAGGTCGGCCAGGATGCGGACGAGGTCATCGAGACGGCCCTTACAAAGGGCGGGTATATCGTTCAGGAGAAAGTCGCGCTGGGCCTTTGGGGGGAAGCCATGCCGGAAATCGACCGTGGCCAGGGGCGGATCATTCTAAAGAATCGCCAGACAGACTTCCGGTGTCTGATCGGCCCCGACCAGGTCTTCGGTTTTCTGTGCCGGTTCGGGGATGTGCCCACCAACGTGGGCAGCGGAGGCGGCGTGCAGCCGATGGCCATTCTGAACTCCCCCATGACGGTGCGCGAGGCGGTCGATCGCATCAACGGCACCATCGCGGAAATGGATTATGGCGATCTGTTTGCGATCGAAAACGAGCAGATCGCACTGGCGCTGAAGGAAAAATTCACCTATCTGCTGGGACCGATCAAGATCGCCTTGCGGCCCCGCATCGTCACGGCGGAACAGCTGGCCGAGCTGGGGATTTACTGCAGGGCCATGTGGGATGACAGTATCAAGCTGGAGCAGATGTGGCATGCCGGCGCACTGGATGACTACATCGATATCGAAGAGGAAGAACTGGAAATCGCGCGCCTGCAACCCTGGCACGGGGGCCCGGCCATTTTTGCGGCGGACGGCCTGTTCGGCTTCGGTGCGCACCTGGAGGAGCCATGACAATTGACGTGGACCCCGACTGGTGGAAGACCCTGTTCGACGAAGTTTACCTGGTGACCGATGCCCGCAGTGTCGGCGATGACGACATCACGCGGCAGGAGATCGATATCTTCCTTGCGCTGGTTCCCATGCTGCCCGATGACCGCATCCTCGATCTATGCGGCGGCCACGGGCGGCATACACTTGAGCTTTGCCAACGCGGGTTCCACGACTGCACCGTGCTGGATTACTCGCAGCCGCTGCTCGACATCGGTGCACGGGTTGCCGCTCAGAGGCGCTATCCCGTTCGGTTCGTGCAGGGTGATGCCCGTCACACCGAGTTGACTTCCGAGGCCTTCGACTACGTGCTCATCTTGGGGAACTCTTTAGGCTACATCCCGGAGCCGGATGCAGACCTGCGCATCCTGCAGGAGAGTCGGCGCCTCCTCAAGTCGCGGGGCTGGCTGCTGCTGGACGTCTCCGATGGGGAGGCCGTGCGCACGAAGATCGCTCCTCATGCCTGGCACGAGATCGGCGATGACGTGGTCGTCTGCCGGCAGCGGGAAGTAAAAGAAGGTCTTGTCTGCGCCCGGGAGATGGTGCTGAGCAAAGGGCAGGGGATGATCCGAGATAGAACTTACTGCATCCGCCTTTACGGTGCCGACGATCTGGCTGCGCTGGTCGCCCGCGCGGGCTTCGCTGACGTGCAGGTCCATAGCGATGCATCGGCCTTAAACCGCATGGAAGACGTCGGCTGCATGAATCACCGCCTGGTGGTCGCGGCCCGGAAACCGTGAATCACAGGCTTCGATCACGGCCTCAGGCCGATGGAATCGACTCTAGGTTCAGCGTTCGGGGTTCAAGGTTTAAGCAGGGTTCAAAGGTTAAATAAAAGGCTATTATCCGCATAACTCTGAACGGGGAACGTTGAACCCTGAACCTATGGCTAAATATATCAGGGAGCGGTCGGCCTTCATGAAACATATTGCCGGCATCATCGGCGTCAATCTGCTTCTCATTTTTCTCTCTTCAGCAGCGACCGTTGCTCAGGTCGACCCTTCGAAATCCGCCCCGCAAAGTGCCGCTGGAAAAAGGGAAGCGTCGTCCGAGTTGCATCAGCCTCACCCGACCTGTTACGACTGGAGCAACCGTGAGATCCCGTGCCGGTTTTCTGGTGTTAACGGGGAGCTGATTTACGGTCGATCAAGTCCCAAAAGACGGTTTGTCGACAATGTTGACGGAACGGTGACTGACCGGCTGACGGGTCTAATTTGGCTGAAAAATGCCGGCTGCTTCGGCCGCATGGCCTGGGGCGCGGCAATTGCGACAATAAACAAACTGAAATCCGGCGATTGCGGTCCGGGATTCGAAAGACCGGCGCTGATCGCGTTCAGGGGGGCAGGGGGCGTCAGAGAATCGGGCACGTTTCAACTTGACCACGCATCCGGCGGTCATGGTCAGTATCTCGAGTCCTGAGGACTTTCAAATGAGAGGCTTCGCATTTTTTCACCGGTGAAAGCTGTGATTGCCAATAGTTGTACCCTTCAATTATCTGTAATCATAACAAATACGGTTTGCGTATCACAACAATTCGGGATATCTTTATCTGCTGATAACTGATTGGCCGATATTCTTGCCGGTGGGAAGGAGGGGATACCACAACCTGCGCCTATACCGCCGATCGGCATCCGCATTCGCGCATCTTGAAAAAATCCGGATCCAAACTTTCCGACGCTATAAAAAAGAGAAGGCTTCCATGGCGCCGCCTTTTCATCAGTATCCGTGGACCAGCATTATTCAAGGCTCGCGCTAAAACAGAGGTAGATTCGGCTCATCGTTGGAAATTGATATAAAACATCCTCCACGGCCCCCGCCGCCCGTACCTTGGGAAAAATTAAAAACGTCATTTCGGCTATCTTGGGAATGGTTTATAGGCTCCTGCTGGCCGTTACGGACACAAACCTTATTGGAAAAACCACTTTCAAAGCCTTCCATATTGTAGGCCGTTAGAAAAAAGCAGTAGTGTAAGTTCTCTTCCAACTCAGTGGCGGTATACATTGGATTGTCCGGTTCGTTTTTATCCAGCGATACCGTATCCAACTGATAATATTGTGAACCGGAACCAATTTCATTGATATACACAATGTATCCAGCCAAATCCGGTTCATCGTTGGCGTCCCAGGCAAGGGTGGCTTCGTATGTGTGAGCCATTGTGCCCAATGCAGACATTATGATAAAAAAAATACCGACTATATAATGTGCCATCGACAGCATTTCGGAAGGTCCCGGCAGCGTGCTTAATCACGTATTCGCCGTATCGGAAATTTATTTGACGATTACCGGAGCAGGATTCAATGAGGACGTGAAAATACAGCTTTTGAACAGGGATAGAACAGGTTCGACAATTTGATCGGCGAAAAAGACGGCCACCAATTATTTGTAATGGCAGGAATAAGCGGTGTCAAGGTTTTCATCTACTGGTTGGAAGGGGAATCTCAATTGTAAGCCTTTTTAGTGACAATAATGTCAGGTTATAGAGCAATCATTTTGAATATTCCTAATATTTTCAAATGGTTTTGTATAATTTATATATGCGAATTATGGTGAAGTTTGTAAGGCTGTTGAAATTCAGACAATTAAGTTGACGATTGGGTTCTTTTTGTTTTTTTACGAGCAGACAGGTCAAGGGGGGCCCGGAAGAAAAAAATGAGCATTTTGGGCCTGACCCTTTCCATACATACATGCAAACCCAACTGGGGCATTCAAGCCCAAGCGTAACCTTGAACGTCTATGCCCGCCTCAAAAAACCGCACGATCAGAGCGGTGCGAATCGGTTGGAAACGACCATTTTTGATACAACTGGTATCAAAACGGTAGCAGCCAATGAAAAAGGGGCCACGGCATCTACCGTAACCCCTTGATTTATCTGGTAGGCGGTACTGGATTTGAACCAGTGACTTCTACCGTGTGAAGGTAGCACTCTCCCGCTGAGTTAACCGCCCGAACCTATCGGCCGTCGACCCGTTCCTTCAACTCTTTGCCGACCTTAAAAAACGGCAGTTTCTTGGAGGGAACGTGTATCTGGGTGCCTGTTTTAGGATTGCGTCCGGTGTAAGGCTTGTAGTGGTTGACCGTAAAACTTCCGAAACCCCTGATTTCAACCCTTTCGCCTCGCGCCAGGGTTTCCACGATCATCTCGAAAAATAAATCCGTCACTGTTTCAGCGTCCTTGCGACTCAGGTCCGCTTCTTCTTTTAACACACTGATCATTTCCGATCTGTTCATGAAGTCTCCTCAACGCTTTTTGTTCTCCCGAACCCTGAGATGGTGGTCGAAAGAGAAAAAAACGGTATAACTCATAGTTGGTTATGGGTGTTTAAGTCAAGGAATTTTTCAGTAATTTTGTCCGATGAGCGACCCTGTTTTCTAAGTGTTTGAAATTAAATGGTCGATGCATCATGACGGCCAGGAGTAACCGCTATCGGCCTCGGAATCCGTTGGATCGGCTCCCTCCGCTGATTCGGGCGGTTCCGCACTGTTGTCCGGATTGTCGCCAAGACCTGTCGGCTCGTCTATTTCCGATTCTTCGAAGTCAAGCTCGAGTTGCGATTCCTTTGTCTCATCTGCCGTGTCGTCTTCGATAACGACACTGGACCGATCGGCCAGGGCCTGCCCCATTTCCTCTATCTCCTTCGGGGTTGGCAAGTCTTTGAGGTCTTTCAGATCGAATACTTCCAGAAACCGTTTGGTGGTGGCGTAGATCAGAGGACGTCCCGGAATTTCCTTGCGTCCGAGAACCCTGATCAGATTGCGTTCGAGCAGCACCCTGATGACACCGCCGCAATCCACGCCGCGGATGTGCTCCACATCACTACGGATGACCGGCTGTTTGTAGGCGATGATCGCCAGGGTTTCGAGAGCGGCCTTGCTGAGCCGCGGCGGTCGCGGTTGAACCAGTTTAGTGATCCACTCGCTGAACTCCGGCCGGGTGCGAAGCTGATATCCACCGGCGATCTCTTTGAGGTGGAATCCACCGCGGCGGGCTTCGTACTCCTCGGTGAGAAGATTCAATGCGCTGCGAATATCGCTGGCGGCTGCCGGGCTGAGAACGATTTTCAACCGCTCGATGGTCAGAGGCTCATCGCTGACGAACAGCAGGCTTTCTATGATGCTTTTCAGGTTTTCCATTACTCGTAGAACAATCGGATCAACCCGGTCTGTGAATGTTGTGCCAGGCGGACCAGGCAGAGCTTGACCATTTCCAGTATGGCCAAAAAGGTGATGATCACGTCGCCTTTAGTGGGGTTACCCGCAAACAACTCATCGAAGGTCAGAGATTTTTTTTCTTCAAACAGATCGACCAACTCCGATATCCGGTCTTTGACGGAGATGCTGTCGGATGTCAGGTCCAGCCGGTCTTCGGCGGAGATGTTTTTCAAAATCTGTTGGAAGGCATCGATCAGCTCGAAGAGGCCGATTTTGATGAACTCTTCGTCGCGGGGCACCAGGTCGCGAACTTCCGCCGGTTGACGCACAAAGGTGTCTTCTCCGAGCAAGGCCCGGTGCGACAGTTCCTCGGCTGCCGATTTCAACTGCAGGTATTCGGCCAGAGGTCGGGCGATTTCCATCCGCGGATCTTCGTCGTCATCTTCATCCGAAACCGTGGGCAGCAGCATTCTCGATTTGATGTGGGTCAAGGTCGCTGCCATGACGAGAAAATCGCCGGCGAAATCGATATTCATCGATTTGAGCCACTCCAGGTAGGTCAGGTACTGCTCGGTGACCATGGCAATGGGGATGTCGTAGATGTCGACCTCGTTTTTTTTGATCAGGTGGACCAGAAGGTCCATCGGCCCTTCGAAGATGTCGGTCAGTTTTACCTGGTAGAGCTTGTTTTCCATGGGCTGCGCGTCGGCAATCCGTTGTGTGACGGGTCATCCGCACCCGCTAAGGGACACGGCAAAGGCACAAATTGTGTCTATATGCGGTTTCAGAATAGGAGCTGATCGTAAACAAGACTAAATTTTCACGGCACCCCTGACTTCTGCCATCGTTGCTCGCGCGACATCCCGGGCGCGATCGCTGCCGGTGTGCATGATCTCTTCGACCAGTTCCGGCCGGCCCTCGTAATAGTGCCGCTTGTCGCGAATCGGTTCGAGGGCCTTGATCAGGTTGCCACTCATAATTTTCTTGCAGTCGACGCACCCGATGCGGGCCGTACGGCACTGACTCTCGATGTCGGTGACTGTGGCCGGGTCGGTATACAATTTGTGAAAACTGAAAACGTTGCACACATCGGGGTCGCCGGGGTCGCTGCGCCTTGCCCGCTGCGGGTCGGTGATCATCTGGGCCACTTTGGCGGCAATTTCAGCAGGTCCATCAGACAGATAGATGGCGTTGTTGTAACTCTTGCTCATCTTGCGCCGATCGGTGCCGAGGATCTTGGGGGTCTCGGTCAGCAGCGCTTCAGGTTCGGGGAAAACATCACCATAAAGAAAATTGAACCGTCGCGCGATTTCGCGCGTGATCTCGACGTGCGGGACCTGGTCGACCCCGACCGGAACACCAGCCGGTTTGTACATAATGATGTCGGCGGCTTGCAACACCGGATATCCCAGAAAGCCGAAAGTCGACAGGTCCTTGTTGCTCAGTTGAAGGATCTGGTCCTTGTAGGTCGGGTTCCGTTCGAGCCAGGGAACCGGTGTTATCATGGAGAGCAGCAGATAGAGCTCGGCATGTTCTTTTACCCGCGACTGTACGAACAGCGTACTTTTATCGGGCGAGAGCCCGACGCTCAGCCAATCGATCATCATTTCGCGGATAAAGCCTTTGATATGGTTCGGTTTCTCGTAGTCACTGGTGAAGGCATGCCAGTCGGCAATAAAGAAAAAACAATCGTAGGTTGCCTGCATCTCAACCCAGTTGGCCAGAGCGCCCAACAGATTGCCGAGATGAAGAGGTCCGGTTGGTCGCATGCCGCTGAGGACCCTCTTTTTTTTCGTCATATTCGATCTCCAGTCCGCAAGTAGCGACGCACGAATTGAATTTCGTCGTTCTTGGTTATCAGCCGCCCGTTCAGTTTGGCATTTAAAACGGCCCGCAGAATTTCGCGAAAGATCGGGCCCGGCTTAAGCCCCATTTTTTTAAGATCTTCACCCCTCAAAGCCACCGTAACATAGCGCAGTCTGGTAATGAACTGCGAGATAGCGCGCTTGACATCCTCCCGAGCGGTAGAGGCCATCATGTAAAGAACCAGTTCGGTCTTGAACGCAGAAAGTTCATTATAGAGGGTGCTGCTTTTCACCGGTTGATGGCGTTCGAGCCAAGTCAGACATCTCTCGGCCGCAAACCGTTCGGAGAGAAACAGTTTACGGTAGCGGGGTGCCAGTTCAAACCGACGACACATTTCTGCAGTTACGGTGGCGTCACAGGTGCGGATGGTCGCCAGAAAATAAACGGACCACTTCATATAGGATTCTTCGATAAAAAGCAAATCATACCAGGCGAGGACTTTCTTCACGGCATTGAAAAGCGCGGTCATTTCCGCTGTCAGCGCGATCGATGGGTGGATGACCTGCAAGAGGTCATATTCATGCATCCGGACTATCGCCGGTGTCGGGTTTTCCTCCTCGAGGAGCTGGCGCAGTTCGGCAAAAACCCGTTTTCCACTCAGGCGTCTAAAAAAATCCATTTTAACGGCATTGGTGATCAAGCCGGAGGTCAGTTTGCCGATAGTAAATCCAAAGCGCTGTTCGAAACGGATGGCGCGAAATACACGCGTCGGGTCTTCAACAAAACTCAGGTTGTGGAGCACTCGGATCGCTTTTTCTTTGATGTCCTTCTGTGCGGCAAAGAAGTCGATCAGAATTCCGAATTTATTGGAATTAAGCTGAATGGCCAAGGTGTTGACGGTAAAATCCCGCCGGAACAGGTCGAGCTTGATGGAGCTCATTTCGACAATCGGCAAAGCCGCCGGGAAGCTATAGTACTCCATGCGGGCCGAAGCCACATCGATTTTGAATCCATCGGGAAAAATGACGACCGCAGTGCCGAACTTGGCGTACGTGTGAATGCGAGACCCCGCCAATTGGGCGAATTTCCGGGCAAAGGCGATGCCGTCGCCTTCGATGACGATGTCGATATCTTCGTTGGCGCGGTACAGGAAGAGATCGCGGACAAAACCGCCGACGACATAAGCCGGCTCGCCGATCTCGTCTGCCACGCGACCGATTTCGTGCAGCATTTCCAGTAGTCGTGCCGGAAGACGCTCCTGCATGAA